>JAKFCK010000588.1:0-13187 GCA_036676685.1 Chitinophagaceae bacterium
GTTTGCGGGTTTTTTGTTTTTAAGCACTTCCGCAAAACATTATTGCTTTTAGTAATGAATGGAACAAATTTCCGCAAAAGCTTAAAAGTATATCACCCAACCGTAAAAAAAACAACGCCAGGCATTTTTGCTGCGGACGTGAATCAGGAATGTACTATTTTTAAAACTCATGTGGTTAACCATTTACATTTTGCTGGTTTCTTTGCTGTCACAGGTTGATGATCAACCTGTATGGAATACTTATCGCCTTACGGGTTATGCCCAGGGTACCACCTACAGCATTACTTATTATGCAACTGATAGTGTGGTAACGCGGGGCGTGGTTGAAAATACCCTGGCACATATTGACAGTTCATTATCCATTTATAAGCCTTATTCCCAGGTCAGCAGGTTCAATGCTTCTTCATCCGGATTAGAAGTGGATACTTTCTTCCAGGCTGTTGTTAAAAAATCTATGGATATTTCCAGGGAAACCGGGGGAGCATTTGATCTGACTGTTTACCCACTGGTTCAGGCATGGGGGTTCGGAGCAAATAAAGCTGCCATGGTTCCTGACTCTTCAGTCATACGGTCTTTGATGCCTTGTGTGGGAACCGAAAAAATTAAACTCAACCTGGCTTATCTCCAAAAAAAGTATCCATGTGTTAGAATCGATGTAAATGGAATAGCACAGGGGTATACGGTAGATGTTCTAGCGCAACTAATAGAAAATCAAGGAATAAAAAACTACATGGTCGAGTTGGGCGGGGAAATTCGTGTCAAAGGACGCAGGCAACCCTCGCAGGAACTCATGACAATCGGCATTGAAGCACCTTCGACCAACGAGTTTACGGATGAGCCTTTACAAAAAAGAATCAGGGTAGCTGAGGGTGCAATCACTACTTCTGGTAACTATCGAAAGTTTTTTGAAACCGGGTCAAAAAAAATAACTCATTTGATTGATCCTGCCACAGGATTCCCGGTGCAGAACGAATTGATAAGCGTGACCGTTTTTGCAAAAGATGCTATTTCGGCTGATGGATATGACAATGCTTTAATGGTCATGGGTCTGCAAAAATCACTAGCTTTCCTAAATAATCGCAGGGACATGGAGGCGTATTTCATTTACCATAGAAGCGATGGAAGTATTGCCGATACCGCAACGAAAGGTTTTTATAAATTTATAGTGGAGAACAAACATTACTAAAAAGTTTGTTGCCCGCTTATCCGGAACAAAAATGACGCTGCTGTTGCGTCGCACTCTTGTACTGAAGTAGCTGGGCTCAACAGATGCTGTGGAAATGTATAGTGCAAGTGAGTGGCACGGCCGGAGCGGCATAAAGAACAAATGAGCGTTACAAAATATATTTTAAGATAGAACAGGCTAAATAATACGATGTGAACTTATGAGTAGAAGAAGCTTTATTAAAAACACCGGCTTACTAACAGGAGGATTGCTGTTACACAATTCTTTTATCAAAGCATTTGCATCAGGTAGTGCTGCCAATAAAATTAATATCGGGATCATCGGTTGCGGCGACAGGGGGAAAGGGCTGATGATTGTGATGAAGGAATTGCAGGAGAGTTTCAACATAACAGCAGTATGCGACGTACTTGATTTTCGCCTGAAGGAAGCATTGAACACGGCCGGGTCTTCAAAAGTTGAAACATATACTGATTACCGCCGGCTACTCGATGATAAAACCATACACGCAGTCGCCATTGCTACCCCACTGAATATGCATTATGCAATTGCGGCGGATGCACTAAAAGCGGGGAAACAGGTGTACCTCGAAAAGACGATGACCTATAACATCGACCAGGCCACAGATATTGTTAAGCTGACAAAACAATATCCCGGGCAAACCCTGCAGGTGGGTCACCAGTACCGTTACACGCCGCTTTACTTTAAAGTAAAAGAGATGATTGAGAAGGGTTACCTGGGAAAAGTAATGCAGGTGGATTGCCGGTGGGACCGTAACTGGAACTGGAGGCGGCCTGTGTCCGATCCTTCTCTCGAACGTAAGATAAACTGGCGCATGTATAAAGAATATTCAGGAGGCTTACCAGCTGAATTATTATCGCACCAAATGGATTTTATTAACTGGGCTTTTCAAACACATCCTGATGAAGTATTGGGAACAGGTGGGATAGATTTTTACAAGGACGGTCGTGAAACATACGATAATGTGCAGGTGATGTTCCGGTATGACAAGGAGGGCATGATAGGAAATTTCGGGTCTACCTGTGGCAACGCAAGAGATGGATACCTGTTTAAACTAAAGGGCACTAAGGGAACCGTTTCATTATTAATGCATGAAGGAATTTATTACCCTGAAGCGCAGACTAAGAAGGAACTGGAAACTGTAGATGGCGTAACAGGGTCCACTAAAATTACGTGGAATAAAGAAGGTGGTATACCAATTTTAAAGGAACCCACCAAAGACGGGACCTGGTATGCATTAAAGGAGTTTCATAATTGTATTACAACTAAACAACAGCCTGTGTCAAATGTAATCACCGGTGCTACTACTGCCGTTTGTGTTCATCTTGCAAATAAGGCAATTTACGATGGTACCATCGAAAAGTGGAAACCCGCTTATAACTTTTCTTAATCCGAAAAAAAATGAAAAGATCTTTTATGAGAATAAACAAAAATATTTGCCTGTTCCTGTTCGCTGGAATTGTTGCGCAAATCTTTTCTTTTGCATGCCTGGCGCAGAAACCAGGAAAGGGCTGGACAAATCTCTTTGATGGAAAAACTTTGAAGGGCTGGAAACAACTTACAGGTACAGCAACGTATGCAATAGAAGACGGAATGATCGTGGGCACCACCGTTGCTAATTCGCCGAATAGTTTCCTGGCGACCGAAAATGAATATGGAGATTTCATTCTTGAGGTTGATATAAAATTAGAAAGCCAGGAGGGTAATGGTGGTGTTCAAACCCGCAGCCATTACGATCCTGCCGGCAGAAAGGGACAAGGCCTGGTATATGGAAGGCAGGTAGAGATAGATCCTACCAGCCGAAAATGGAGCGGTGGGATCTATGATGAAGGAAGAAGGTTGTGGTTATACCCGCTTACTTTAAATCCAGCCGCACAGAATGCATATAAGGCAGATGAATTCAATCATTCCAGGATTGAATGTATAGGTAATGCAATGCGAACATGGCTCAATGGAATCCCTGTGGCTTACCTGGTGGATACAATCGACCAGGCAGGCTTTATTGCGCTGCAGGTGCATTCAGTGAATAAACCTGAACTTGTGGGTAAAAAAGTATGGTTTAAGAATGTTCGTATCCAAACTTCGAATTTGAAACCTACGCCTTTTCCAAAAGGTATTTATGTGGTGAACCATGTGCCTAATACTTTAACCTCTTATGAAAAGAAGGATGGCTGGCGTTTGTTGTTTGACGGCGAAAGTTCTAAAGGATGGATGAGTTTTCGTAAAACGCCGTTCCCCGAAAAAGGATGGGTTATAAAAGATGGCGCTATAAACGTGCTTCCTTCGGAAGGTAAAGAGGCCGCTAACGGCGGAGACATTGTTACAAATGAACAATTCAAAACATTTGATCTTTCTTTCGAGTATAAATTATCACCGGGAGCAAACAGCGGCGTAAAATATTTTGTTACACTTGCTGAGAATAGCACAGGGTCGGCTATCGGCTTAGAGTACCAGGTGCTGGATGATGCCTTACACCCCGATGCCAAATTAGGCTTGGATGGGAACAGGACGCTTGCATCTCTATATGACCTGATCAAAGCCAATAAACCAGCGGCGGCTGTCCGCCCCATCGGTCAGTGGAATACAGGAAGGGTAGTTGTATATCCTGGTAATAAAGTGGAGCATTATCTCAATGGAATAAAGGTGCTGGAATATGTAAGGGGCTCAAAGGAATACCGGGATCTTGTTGCTATCAGTAAATACAAGGTCTGGAAAAACTTTGGTGAGGCAACGCAGGGTCATATCCTTTTACAGGATCATGGTAATGCAGTAAGTTTCAGAAGTATCAAAATAAAAAAACTGTAGCCGCTGTTATCTAAAAAAGCTGTTCCGGACCGTATAATTATTCACCTGACAAAATCAAAAAGCATGTCAATATCACGCCGCAAATTCATCATTAATTCAGCAAAAGTTTCTGCAGGTATTTATGCCGGTGCGCTTGGTTTTAGTGCCAAAAGTTATGGAAATATCCTGGGAGCGAATGACCGTGTGAGGGTAGGGGTAGTCGGTTTCTCCGACAGGCACAAAATGTCACACATGCCCTGTTTCATGAACCATTACAAAGAATTAAATTTTGATGTTGTGGCGGTTTCTGATATATGGAAGAAAAGAAGAGAGGAAGGAGCTGCCGAATGGAAGGCAAAGCTGCAACATGATATTGTGGCCTGCAGGAATAATGAAGAGATGTATGATAAAAAACTGGTGGATGCAGTATTTATCGGTACTGCCGATTTTCAACATGCATTGCATGCAATTGAAGCAGTAAAAGCAGGCTGCGATGCCTACGTTGAAAAGCCCTTTGCTGAAACAATGGAAGATAACAGGGCAGCATTAAAAGCCATCAAAGCTACAGATAGAATAATACAGGTTGGTTCGCAGAGAAGGAGTGGCGCCAATTATCATGCAGCCAACGATTATATACGGTCAGGAAAGTTTGGGCCGATAACGATGGTTGAATTAACATGGAATGTAAACCAGCCGGGAAGATGGCGCAGACCAGAATTATTGCCAGAATTAAAAGAAGAGGATACGGACTGGAAAAGATATATAATGAACAGGCCAGAGGATAGTTTCGATCCCCGGAAGTACCTGGAGTATCGTTTGTTCTGGCCATATTCATCTGGTCTTCCGGGTCAATGGATGAGCCACCAGATAGATACCGTGCATTGGTTTACCGGCCTGGCCCATCCACGCAGTGTAGTAGCAAACGGTGGCATCTATATGTGGAAGGATGGCAGGAAAAACTGGGATACTATGACCGCAGTTTTTGATTATGGTCCTGCAAATGATCTTTCATCCGGGTTCCAGGTAACTTTTGGTGCGCGTATGCATAATGGTGATGAAAGACCGGCAGAGATATATTACTCTAACGGTGGTGAATTAAATTTGAATACCAATAAAATTTCCCCGCAAGGTGGGTTGTCTAAAAATCATGCTGCTGCAATGGGCATGCAACCCAACCTGCTGCCTGAAATGAGCCTGGCAAATACAGAACAGGTGGTCGCCTCTGCAAATACCGGTGGAGACAGGCTTACGTCAAATCATGTACGTAACTGGATGGAATGCATCCGCAGCCGCAAACAACCGAATGCTCCTGTTGAAGCAGGTTACAGTCATTCCATTGCAACCATCATGACGAATGCAGCAGCCAGAACCGGCGAGAAGGTAACCTTTGATGAAAAAAGGCAGGAAGTGATGGCAGGAGGGAAAGTTTTTAAATATTAAACTTCCTGATGATTGCAGGATTGCTGTTTATTTATCCTGGTTCTTTTGCTCAATAAGATAACGGTTTTAAAATCATCGGGGGAACCGATGAAAAACAGGTGGATATGTTATGCGACAACAAATTACTTACTGCCTGTTGTTATAACGATTCAAGCCGCAAAACTGTTTTATTTCCTGTGAATACCGTAGATGGCATAACGGTTACACGCAGTTATCCAGTCAAAAATGTTGCAGGCAAAAAAACTGATCATCCCGAACCATACATGTACCTGGTTAAACCAGGAATGGGTAACCGGGTTTGACTCCTCGACCAACATAAGATATTTTATGGATGTGCTGCTATAACAGAAAACGGGCAGCGTAGCAGGGAGCGGGTACAGGTAAAGGGATGGATGATGTGGGAATAACGTCCCCGGTTTGGCCCGGACAAAAAAATAGCCCCTCCGTAGAAACGGAGCGGCCTTTTCGATTGCTTGCCATATGTAAAATTCTTAAATTCTTTTTTTTGAAGCTGAATATCTCTATATTGCTTCCCCAATGTAACTGGCCTTTTCTGATTGCTCCCGGCTTCTTTTCGATTGCTTGCCTTCTTTTTGCCTCTTTGGTAATTCAAATTTACGCCCCATATTCCCTTCATTTAAGTCAACTATTTGAACATTTCCCCATGCCGAAACTCATAATGTTTTGTGAACAGTGAGCACTGGCAGGCATTTCAGCCGGGAGAACTAATGATGGCCAAACACTGATATGATCAAAATGTTACCGGGTTTCCTGTTTTTTTTGTGGGTTTAGTATGAGCCAGGTCATAGTTTGTGAAAAGGCTGGCCGGAGGTTTTGGGGAAGAGTGTCTAAACTTTGCCTTTTTTTTGTCGATGGGCGGGGGTGGCGGGGATGATGGAACGCGGAAACACGGATGAGGCTGATTTCTGCAGATCTCTTATAATATACAAAGCTCATGTTTAGTCCTAAGCTTTTAAAAACGGCACTATCGGCGATGACTTTTACTTCAAACATTTGATTTTCCACTTGTCTATAATAACCGGGGGCAATCTGTCCCCATAACTGATCCGTCGATAACTTACTCCGGTTACGACGTTCAACTTTCTCATTTCTTATTCCTCATTCCTTATTTCTCATTCCTTATTCCTTATTTCTTTTTCTCACGGATACAACCTCCTGTGTATCTTCTCCTCCCTCTCCCGGAAGAACAACAGGCCATCCGGGTTCATCACCAGTTCGGCACCCAGGGGATGGTTAATGCTGTAGGCCTGCACGGATCTTTTTAGTTTTTGTTGCAGGGCCGGGTTTACATTGATCAGCTGGTTCAGGATGTTGCGGTAGATCCCCGCCGATCCCAGGATAAAATAAGTATTCACCGCTGCGCCGGTGATCAGCATTTCAATAAATGCTAAAACAATTTTTTTGTGGGGACTCATGATCACTTCAAAAATATCATCCATAAAAACTACAAGGCCGGGGTAGCCGGCCGGTGATTTTTTAGAATTTTTAAGCAGTATTTTCCTACGTTTAAATTCCTCCATCAATGCCATGATAAATTCCTCCATGGAATTGATTTTTGTTGGGTCATACAGGGAATGGGTGAAAACCGTCAACAGTGTTTTTTCCTGCACCAAAGATCCTAAATCTTCCGCCAGCCTGCTACCCAGCGAAACAGCCAATTGCGCGGCTGGCTGTATTAAAGAAATGTTTTGGATCAGCGCCGAAAATATTCCCGGCAGCTGCCCTTCACTGCTGTGAGAAATAAACAGGTTGGGGAGGTCAGCCAGGTTCACCATACAAACCTCGCCCGAACTTTGTTTTCCTATGATCAATGGTATGTTTTCTTTCATAAAGTTCCGGGCAAAAGGTTGACGGAAAACCTGCCCGGTATTGAACCGCCGGGAATAACAGGCTTTAGTTTGTAAGTTAAAGTCTCTCCCGCTCCCAAATTCAAAAAAAATTATTAGCCGATGTGCCGCTCCTAACTTCTAACTCACTCACCACTGACAACTCACCACTCACCAATCCCTAAAGTGTAACTAATGTTACCGCTATAAGTCTCTATTCTTTTGAAATTTGTATACTAAACATCTTAAATATGGATACTCAGACAATCAATACAATGCCAAGGATTGGCGACATGGCCCCTGATTTCGAGGCGTTAACAACCACGGGGAACCTGAAGTTTTCAGCATACAATAAAGGCAGTTGGGTAGTGTTCTTTTCACATCCCGCAGATTTCACCCCCGTGTGTACCACGGAACTGAGCGGTTTCGCAGTGGAGAAAGATTTTTTTGCTGCACATAATACTAAGCTGATGGGCCTGAGTATTGACAGCATCCATTCCCATATTGCCTGGGTAAATGCTGTACAGGAAAAGACCGGTGTGTTATTCGAATTCCCTGTTGTCGCGGATATCAGCATGAGCATTGCCAAACTATATGGTATGCTGCAGCCCGGAGAAAGTGAAACGGCTGCGGTAAGGGCTGTGTTTATTATCGACCCGGAAGGAAAGATTCGCTTAATTATGTATTACCCGCTGAATGTGGGCAGAAACATGGAGGAAATAAAAAGAACTTTATTGGCCCTGCAAACATCCGATGACAACCAATGCGCCATGCCGCTCAACTGGCAGCCGGGCGATAAGGTAATTGTACCTGCACCTAAAACAGTAGCCGGGTTAGCCGAAAGAAAGAAAAGCGGCCTGGAAATGGTAGATTGGTACCTGGCGAAAAGATCTTTGTAAAATTAATCCTGGAAGAAGCTGCTTATATCGGGCAGCTTCTTTTATTTTAATTACAAATTCTTTATCCGGATAAATGGTATATATAAGGTAAAAAGTAAAGTGGGCTTTGATGCGGAACACTCCGTATCCATTGTGAACAGCCTGGACAGAAAACAACAAGGCCGGCTGCACTTTTAAAAAAAAATATTTCTACAGAAAGTTACTGAATAATACCACTGTTTTTATTTTCCCTGCTGCTTGTCCAACTCAGTTTTTCAGCGCGGTTCCTGCCGTTTTTCCTCTGCCGGTTTTTTCGTTTGATAAGAGGGGCGTGATAGAAAGGAGCCACCATTCAACAAGATCAGCGGGTTGTTAATTACAGCCGTTCAACCTAAACCTTATTATCAATTAAAAAAAACAATCATGAAACCGATCTTAAAAAGCGCAGGAATACCCATACTTTTTTTAACCATGTTACTAACGGCTATTTCCTGCACAAAAGACAATAACGAGTTAAACAGCAATAACAATAACGGGGGTAATATTAATACGGCCAATCTCCAGGCACAAATAAACAGCCTGCCAATTGAATCCTTAAGTACGGCAGAGATAAATACGCTTTCTTTTATGCGTGAAGAAGAAAAAATGGCAAGGGATGTTTATATCAATTTATACAATAGATAGGGTGCCAATATTTTTACCAATATTTCTAACAGCGAACAAACGCACATGGATGCGATAATGATGCTGTTAAACAAATACAGGCTGCCAGACCCTGTTGGCTCAAATGCCATTGGACTGTTTACCAATGCAACCTTGCAAAACCTGTATACACAGTTGGTGGCGAAGGGTAATATTAGTCTGCGGGATGCTTATAAAGTGGGCGCCACTATAGAAGACCTGGATATTTACGATCTGACAAATGCGGTGAACATTATTGACAACCAGGATATCCGGCTGGTGTACGATAACCTGAACAAGGGGAGCCGCAATCACCTAAGGTCGTTTTATAAAAACATTTTAAATGTTGGTGCAACGTACGTTCCACAGTACATTACACCTACAGTATTTGATGCTATCATCAACAGCCCAATGGAAACAGGATTTTAATAAGCTGAAGAATATAAAAATGGAAAGTTTCCTTTTTTCTCCCTGGTTTTATCGCGGCCAGGGATGCGGGAAAATTTTCCCGCGTATTGTGGATTGGATATGCTGGCGATGATCTGCAATCTAGGGGAGAATTTCAAAAAATCTCCTAAAAACTACTACGGGTTTCCCACTTGTCGCGGGTAGGCATGGCTTCGGAACAACACTTAACCCGCAACCCGTTGGCTTAGAAATTGCATGGTAAAAAACATGGTTTCAAACAGGGAGATAAGCCGGATGTTTTTTTTGTATGCGGAGCTCTTATTACTACATGCAAAAGATGAAGGGTTGGCAAAGCTGTTATCAGGTGCTGCTTACCGCACAAGGAGAATGACTGAGGAAATTACAAGCCTGGAAAAAGTTGAGTTATCCAAATTATTCCGCCCCGAAATTGTCGGCATCATCGAAAAATTAAAAAAGAAAAGAAACATCCCCGCACTCGACGAATTAATTCAATTAACTCCCGGGGGATTGTTTGAGATGATGCAGGTAAAAGGCCTTGGGGGTAAAAAATTGTCGGTGTTATGGAAGAGAGCAAAGATCGATACCATACCCGCGTTGTTGGAAGCATGTAAAAATAACATGCTAAGTAAAATTCCAGGCTTTGGTGTTAAAACGCAGCAAAATATTATTGCCGCTGTTGATGCCCTTCACAGCAGCAGTGATCGTTTTCATTATGCCGCTGTTGCAGACCAGGCCAATGAACTTGTGTTGTTACTGCAGAAGTTGTTCAAAACAAACCTTGTAAGCCTTTGCGGGGAAGTGAGAAGAAAGACCACAACCGTAGCAGGTATCGATCTCCTTGCTGCGATCGAACCAAAAAAATTAAAAGGAAAAGCACTGCGCAGCGTCCTTCTCATTCAGACCGCCAATAATGGAATATCTAAAGGGCACACGTTAGATGAGATACCTGTTACGATAGTTCACTCTACAAAAGAGACTTTTTTTGATGATCTTTTTTTTAATACAGGCAACGAAGAGCATGTAAAGAAAATAAGCACTAAAATAAAAGCCCCGCAACAATCCCCCTCCGAAAAAGCGATTTATCAAACAGCAGGTTTCCCGTATATAATTCCCGAAATGAGAGAAAATGTGGCCGAGTGGGGGTTTAAGAAAAAAATGGAGGAGCTAATCACCGAACAGGATATCAAAGGTGTCGTGCACAACCATACCACATGGAGCGACGGGGTAGATACGCTGCCAGATTTTGTACGAGCCTGTAAAGAGCAGGGTTACGAGTACACGGTTATTTCCGACCACTCCAAAAATGCCCATTACGCCGGCGGCTTAAAAGAGGAAAAAGTATTGCAGCAAATGGAGCAGGTAAACAAACTTAATAAAGACTTAAAGCCGTTTAAAATATTTAAAAGCATCGAATGCGATATAAAAGTTTCCGGTGATTTGGATTATGAAGATACTTTCTTAAAAAAGTTCGACATGGTCATAATTTCTATTCACCAGCTACTGAAAATGGACGAGGAAAAAGCAACCCGGCGTTTAATTAAAGCAATTGAAAACCCTTACAGCACCATACTTGGTCATATGACCGGCCGGCAATTACTGGTTCGGCCCGGTTACCCGGTCACAGTTAAAAAGGTGATTGATGCCTGCGCAGCAAATAACGTGATCATTGAAATAAATGCCAATCCTTACCGGTTGGACATGGATTGGTCACACATTCCTTATGCCATAAAAAAAGGGGTGATGATTTCCATTAATCCTGATGCACATAGCATTAATGAGATCAGCAATATCCGGTGGGGCATCGACGCTGCACGAAAGGGGGGACTCACCAAAGACATGACCTGGAATGCAATGCCATTAAAAAAGGTTGAAGCCTGGTTAAAAAAACGAAAATCCGCCCTATGAGCACAAGCGGTAAAATCATCAACACCAATCCCGAAATCAGGGATCACCTGTTTAAACTAAATAAGTTTTTTCCCAATAGCCTGCTGCCATTGCTGATCTATAAGGAAGCAGTTGTACTGGGTAAACAGAAAAAAAAAGCCGCTCAGTTGCTGCAAACAACTTTCAGTAAAAACAACTGGAAAAATACCTGGAGTAACGGTATTTATAGTTTTCACCATTACCACAGTAATACGCATGAGGTGCTGGGTATTGCCGCTGGCAAAGCATGGGTTATTTTTGGTGGCCCCGGGGGCAAAAGGCTGGTGCTGGAAAAGGGAGACGTGGTGATCATCCCCGCGGGGCTGGCGCATAAAGCAACTAAGGCTTCAGCGGATTTCCTTTGTGTAGGTGCCTACCCCGGGGGTAAACAATACGACATCAATTTAGGCACGCCGGAAGAATTAAAAAAAGCCAAACCAAAATTGGCAAAAATTCCAAAACCCGCATTTGACCCTGTGTTAGGTAAAGAAGGGTTCTTAAAAAGCTTTTGGAAATAGTACAATAGAAAAACCCATTGGCCAAATGTCAGGGACCACGCGTTTTTGAAAACAATATCCGCGACAGGTAAACATCCGGCCGGCCCGGTTGGCTGTTAAATGTTGCGTCGATGATTTTATTCTCTCTTTGACTGCCATTACCTGCTTTCACCCAATATCGCCATGAATATCGCCTGGTAAAAGGTACCTCGCCCGTTTTCCCCATCTTAAAATCTCCTGTTATTTTAGTCACAGCTGGTGTTTCCAACCCGGCGATGATGGGGCATTTTACGAAAGTATTTGAATCCTGGAATATATAAAATTAGTGCGGCTGGTCTGGCGAAATGTTGAATTATATTACACGTCCCCCGGCTGCCTTCAGATTTTTGCCCCATTCGTCGGCTTTGGTATAGTCAAAAAATAGGCGGTTACAATTAAAGTTGCTGTCGCTGTAGTAATAAATGCTGTAGGCGCGCCAAACTGAAACCAGATAAGCCCGGTTAGCGAACTCGCCAGCATTGTGCAAATGCTTTGTAGCCCGGAAAATGTTCCGATGGCTGTTGCGGTGTCCTTCTTATCTGTAATATTCGAGATCCAGGCTTTGGAGATCCCTTCAGTCGCAGAAGCGTAAATGCCGTAGATAAAGAAGAGACCGAAGAATAAATAAAGATTTGTGTTTACTGCCATACCCAAATACACTACCGCAAAAAGAGTAAGTCCGGCAATGAAAATTGTTTTCAGGCCCACGTTGTCGGCAAGCACTCCTATAGGGAAAGCAAATAAAGCGTAAACCAGGTTGTAAAAAATATAAAGACCAACCACCATCGTGTCATCAAGTCCCGATTGTTTTGCCTGGAGTAAAAGAAAAACATCGGAACTATTGAATAGGGTAAATATCAAAAGCCCGGTTACAAGCTTTTTGTAATCGGGCGGGCTTAGTTTCCAATATTTTAAAAATGAAAAAAAGGGCGTTTGTAAGTTTGTGTTATGCGCATTTACTTTCTTTTCCTTTAAGTAAAATGATGCTAAAACTGCAACAAGTCCGGGGATGAATGCTATGAAAAAAAGGGTTTTGTACTCCTGCGGATAGAAATATAAATAGAGTAAAGCCAAAGAAGGACCAATAACTGCCCCTAAAGTATCCATTGAACGATGGAAACCAAATATCTTTCCCTTGGTCTGGGGTGTTGCTTCATCTGAGAGAATGGCGTCTCTGGCACCCGTCCGGATCCCTTTACCAAAACGATCGATTGTGCGTGCAAAGAAGATCCAGAGCGGAAAGGTAAAAATCGCCATCATGGGTTTTGAAATAGCACTGAAGGCATAACCGATCTGCACAAATGGAACCCGTCTCCCCGAAGCGTCCGACAGTTTACCAAAATATCCTTTGCTCAATCCTGCGGTTGCTTCTGCCACGCCTTCAAGTATGCCGATAAGCACGATAGAAAAGCCGATGGTTTTCAGGTAAATCGGCATGATGGGGTACAGCATTTCGCTTGCTGTG
>JAKFCK010000589.1:0-2418 GCA_036676685.1 Chitinophagaceae bacterium
GAGAAGTGGCGACGCAGCAAAGTTTGCAAAATACCAGCCATCAGCTACGGAGAATAATCAAAGCCTGTTGCAGGTAAGACAGGCCATTGAACATTTGGAAAAAAAATCAGCACTATAAAAAAAAAGAGCAGTTTTGTTATTTGATTATTTTAAAAATATTGAGTTTACACAACCTGAGTTCCTCTTTGGGCTATTGTTTATCCCGATGCTCGTGGTATGGTATATTATCACCAATAACCAGCGTAGTGCCTCTGTGATGGTATCCAGTACTGCCGCTAATGGGTTGGGCTCATGGAAATCTTCCCTCCGTCACCTGCCTTTTATATGCAGGATGTTGTGCCTGGGCTTTATCATTGTGGCACTGGCTAAACCACAGACAAAAAATGAAAACCAACGTACGGAAGGGGAAGGTGTAGATATTATTCTTTGCCTCGATGTAAGCGGTAGTATGACCGCGCAGGATTTTCAACCGAACAGGCTTGAAGCTGCAAAAGCGGTAGCGATTGATTTTGTTAACCGGCGGGTCACAGACCGGATAGGTGTGGTTATTTTCTCCGGGGAAAGTTTCACACAATGCCCCTTAACAACAGATCATGCTGTGCTGGTGTCTGCGATTAAGAACATTAGGAATGGCTTACTTGAGGATGGCACAGCTATAGGATCAGGGTTAAGTACAAGCGTGGACCGAATTCGTACCAGCAGTTCAAAAACAAAAATAGTGGTATTGCTTACGGATGGAGAAAATAATGGTGGCCTTATTGATCCAAAAACAGCAAAGGAAATTGCAAAGGCTTTTGGCATACGGGTTTACACAATTGGTGTGGGCTCTGATGGGTATACCACCCAGCCTGAAAACACACCGATGGGTGTAGTTACACAACAGGTGAAAGTTTCCATCGATGAAAAGTTACTCAGCGAAATTGCAAATGAAACTGGGGGCAAATATTTCCGGGCGAAAGATAATGAATCACTTGCTGGCATTTACAGTGAGATCGATGGCCTGGAAAAAACCAAGATGGAGATCATCAATACAATCAGGTACAGCGATAAGTTTTTTCCGTTCATTGCAGCAGCGATGTTTTTTCTTCTGCTGGAATTGTTGTTACGTTACCTCGTCCTCCGAAAATTCCCATAACATGCTTTTATCCTGCAAGAGGATTAGATGCCATGATATTCTTCATGCATACGCTGACCATTTGTTATTATCTTGCAGCCATGCGGGCAGTCGTTTACAAATCTACAGGGAACTGGTACCAGGTAAAAAACCTGGCGGGACAATTTTTTAAGGCCCGTATTGTAGGAAAGCTTAAGATCGAAGGTATTACCTCCACCAACCCGATAGCGGTCGGGGACTGGGTGGAAATAGAAAATGAAACCGATTTTGAAAGCACGATTATCAGTAAGATCCATGAGCGGAAGAATTATATCAATCGCACCTCTCCCCACAACAGGAACATGCACCATATTGTGGCGGCAAACCTGGATCAGAGTCTCCTGTTTGCCACGCTTAAGGAACCAAAAACCTCCCTTGGATTTATCGACCGTTTCCTCGTCATCTCAGAAGCTTATCATGTGCCGGCGATAATTGTCTTTAACAAGGCTGACCTGTTTAAGAAAAAGGAGTTGGAAAAATTTGACCTCATAAAAAGTATATACGAACCGATCGGCTACCGTATTCAATTGATGAGTATCGAAAAAAATGAAGGTGTAAAAGAAGTAATGGATCTGTTGAAAGATAAGGTCACCTTGCTCAGTGGTCATTCAGGGGTGGGTAAGTCTACCTTTATCAATGCGGTATTTCCTGAACTGAAATTAAAAACGAAGGAAGTAAGCGGTTGGAGTGGCAAAGGGCTTCATACCACCACCTTTGCAGAAATGTTTGACCTGCCATCCGGTGGTGCGATTATCGATACTCCCGGCATCCGCGAAATGGGCCTGGTAGACATCAGTAAACAGGAACTTGCCCATTATTTCCCGGAAATGCGTGCGGTAATGAATGATTGCCAGTTCAACAATTGCGTGCACCTGGATGAGCCGGGTTGCGCTGTTAAGGACGCTGTTAATGATGGTCGCATTCATGAGGAACGTTACCTGAGTTATCTAAATATCCGGGATACTATTGAGGATAAGAGTTACTAGTGATTGGGTCAATTGGTGAATGGTCAATGGTGAATCTTCGAAGCTGCTTCCACAACTTATTTTCCAATAACCTTGAACCTTAAACTTTGAACCTTGTACCTACCCCCTCTCAATACGCCTGCTTCTCCAGGAAATTAGCGACTTCCATCACCAACTGGTTTTCCTGTTTTTTGCTTTTTAATCTTTGCGGGTAAATGCTCACGCCATTAAAGATATTGTAATGCAAGGTAAGAAACTGTTCTTTGTATTTAAAATCCCAATCCAATGTTTCTGCATCAT
>JAKFCK010000590.1:0-3161 GCA_036676685.1 Chitinophagaceae bacterium
CTGCTAAATCCGTATGGCATCCTTTGGGTGCAGTATGAATAAGGGACGCTAACGCGGTTACCCGGATGCAATCCGGTGAAACCAGCAGGCATCAAGTGACACACTAAGGCGGAACACTTGCGCCAGTATCGCATCCTTTGGGCGTAGAATGGATAAGGGACGCTAACGCATCAATAAGGAGACGTTCATACTTCTTACAGACCCATTCCGCCTCAATGCATAGAGCCGCTGTCACAACTGCTTCCGGATTTCTTACGGCCGCCAGGAATGACAGTGACGTCTCACGATGCGATGCTGCAGGTGAAAAACACCTGCAGCGGCGTCATAATATGGAAGGTTGGCGGTCATCACGTCGGGAAAGATATTTTTGATCGCCGAAGTTGCTGACTTCAAAAGTCATTTCAGACCGATCCTACCCCTCGCACGTGCCGGTGCAGGTGTTTTCCACCTGCACCGCGACCATTGTAGAGCAGCTGTTTTTTGCTTCTGCGGCTGAAGCCGTTCAGATCTTTTTACAGACCCATGTTCTCCCTCGTTAAATACCATTGTCCCGAAACTCATTATTTTTTCGATGCTTTGCTCCTTTGCCTCTCCTATGCTTTACGTGAAACATATTACAACCTTCCGCCTGCAAAACGTTTCATAGGCCAGAACCGGGGCGGAGGCGTTTAGTGTGTGAATCGCGGCGGTAGAATAGAAGACTGCATTTTAAAATTCAGCATTCAAAATTCAACATTCAAAATAACCTTACGGAATTCAGCTTTAAAATAATCACCATGGGCCAGGAAAAATTCAACATTTAAAATTCAACATTCAAAATAATTACCCTAAATCCTCAACCAGCTTAATAAACCCCACCTCCTCCAGCACCATTTTCTTCGACCCATTTTCCTCGTCATACCATTTGATCAACCGTATAGCACCATCGGAAATTTCGATCCCCGTGATATCCCCGTCATCAAAACAACAGCAGCCCGTATTAAAATATACCGGCGAAAGTTTTTCGTGATCTTCCAGCGTCTCTATCCTGTTGCTCGGGTGATTATAATATCGACCGGAGGCGAACACCGGGCTATGGGTGTGGCCTGTTACCAGCAACAAATTTTTTTTCCCGCTGCTCCACTCATACATCATTTTATTATGCTGGTTACGGAGAGAAAAATCTTTGCTGGCACTATTGATATTGATCCTTAAAAAACGTTGCATCGGCATCCAGATATGGGCTACGATCCAGGTGCTGAAGGCATTGTTGTCACTCATGAGATCGCCCTGGTGGCCATGGGTTAAAAAAATATTCAGCGGTGTTACAAGACCATTTACTTTCAGGATCACGCCTTCATATATAGTAAAGGGATCGGGGAAGAATTTTTTTAAATAAAAAGCTACGGCAAACTTATCCTTCCAGATGATATCATGGTTGCCGAAAGTTTTGATGTAACGATCAGGATGAAACAGGGCCTCAGTCGTTAAAACTTTTTCGTTGCCCGTCATCAGTTCCGCTGTTTTGAATTTCCATAGTTCTTCACTATCACCGAGGTTGATGAAATTAAATCCCTGCGCATTGTAGTATTCCAGCGCTGCCAGGTAATTGATCTCGCTCTGCTGGAAATCATCCGCCCAACTCCTGTTGCCTTTATGCTGATCGCTGAAAATGATAAATTTATCCCTGGCGGGATCGATATCCAGCACCTTTACCGCCTTGGTTTGCTGATCCATTCCATCAAGGTATAGTTTGGATAGGGAGTCGAAAACCATTTCCCTTTTTGGTGATGCGGCCAGCTTGTTGCCCATCCAGGTGAGTGGCTTCTTTAAAAGATATTGCAACAACTTTCGCATAGCAGGCTATACGACTTTTGGGGTGAAGTATTTTCCCACCACGGGCAACTTACCCATTTCTTTGGCTTCAATTTTAGTAACGAACCAGGCAAAAAATCCCAGCAACAGGATACCCAGGCTCATGGAAAACCATAATGCCGGCTGCACCCATCGCACTATTCCAACATGCACTCCGTAAATGATGACCACGAGGACGATATAGGAAATTAATTTTTTTACAGCGTAAGGGATCGGGTAATGTTTTTGCCCGAGTTTATAACTGGCGATCATCATAAACAGGTAACAGGCAAAAGTTGCCAGCGCTGCACCTGCGTAATGCAGTACCGGGATCAGCAATACATTTAATACGATAGTGATCACCGCACCGGCAATGGTAATGATGGCACCGTATTTATTTTTATTGGTGAGCTTGTACCAAACGCTGAGGTTATAATAAATGCCCAGGAAGATATTTCCCAAGGCCAGCAAGGGTACTACTTCCAGGCCCTCAGCCCAGGTGGGGTTGGTAAAGTTTGTAAAGATCCACCGGAACACATCCAGGAATAACCCGATGAACAAAAACATAAAACAACAGGCGATCACGAAAAATTTCATCACGCGGGCATAGGTGCGCTGGGCATTTTCGTTTTTACTCTGGTTAAAGAAAAAAGGCTCGGCCGCCATGCGGAATGCCTGTATCATAATGGTAACGAGCAATGCCAGCCGGAAGATATTCGCGAAAATACCCAGCTCGTGATCGGCCTGCTGCTGTGGCAGGTCCACTACGTGCCTATAGATCAACCGGCTCAGCACATCATTGATCATTCCACCAAGGCCCACAATGATCAGCGGGGCGCTGTAGCGCATCACCTCTTTCCATAGCGAGCTATCAAATACAAAACGAACCTGTTGGATCTCTTTACTCAATAACAACAGCGTAAACAGGCTGCCACACACATTACCCAGCAGGTAATACCCTAACCCAAACTCTTTGCTGTATACGAGGCTCAGCATACCGTCTGGCTCTTTTTGCACCATACCCGGGGCGATGCCGAGGAAAAATATTACAATACTAAGGTTGATAACAATACCGCCTACCCGCGCAGCCGCGTACCTTTTGGGCCGGTTCTCCTGGCGCAGTTTGGCAAAGGGCAGTGTGTTCAGGTTATCTATAGCGATGATCGCGATCATCCATAAAATATAATCCGGGTGTTTGTTGAGGTCGGCCGCAGATACCAGCCAGTTTTGCGACAGCAATAACAGCATGGCGAAAAAAATGGTACTGCACAACAATGATATAGATAAAGTACTGTATAACTTTTCGCGGTCATGTGTTTGGGAGAAAC
>JAKFCK010000591.1:0-8721 GCA_036676685.1 Chitinophagaceae bacterium
ATTTTCCGGCGGTGGATACTATGCAGCCAGGAATGTTCCGCATGGTGACATCCGCATTAAAAAATATTTCTCCAGGGTTACCAACTCCTGGAGGCAATGTTATGTGTACACACCGCCCGCATACGATTCTAACCTCACTGCAAAATATCCTGTACTGTACCTGCTGCATGGAGGTGGGGAAGATGAAAGAGGCTGGGCGCAACAGGGAAAAACGGATATGATTTTAGACAACCTGGTTGCCGCTAAAAAAGCAACGCCTATGATTATTGTGATGATGGATGGTAATGTTGGAGGCGGGGGCTTTGCAGGTTTTGGAGAACAGTCTTTAAAAACTTTTGAAAACGAACTGAAGCAAAGCGTGATACCGCTTATTGAAAACAATTTTCGTGTGGCCGCGGGCGCAAACAACCGGGCACTCGCTGGTTTAAGCATGGGTGGTTTGCAAACATTGTATGCCGCTTTAAAAAACAACGATTTATTTTCTTTCCTAGGCGTATTCAGTTCCGGCTGGTGGGCCAATCAACCCACCATATCTCAGCCACAATATGATTTTATGAAACAAAATGTTGCAGCAATCAACAGCAACATTAAAAGTTTCTGGATTGCTATGGGTGGTAAAGAAGACATTGCTTATGCAAACTGCAAAATAATGATGGGCAAGTTTGATGAGATCGGCGTAAAGTATACCTACAGTGAATACCCCGGTGGCCACACATGGCCGGTTTGGAGAAATAACCTATACAATTTCGCGCAAGTGCTTTTTAAATAAAACCTGTTGCATAACTTTAGTTATGAAATACCTGCTACCGATAATACTTGTATTAACAACAAATTTCTGCTTAGCGCAGCAAACAAATAATGCGTGGGAAAATTCCCTGCTGGTAGATGAAAAAAAAGAAGCGCCCCGTGCATCGTTTATGTTGTATGACACAAAGGCCGCGGCAATAAAAGATGATTACGCCGCATCACCTTACCTTGTGTCTTTAAATGGTGCGTGGAAATTCAATTATAGCAGCAACTATAAAACCCGTCCCCAAAGCTTCTATCAAACTTCCTTCAATGACGCCCGCTGGAAGGAAATAAAGGTGCCATCCAATTGGGAAATGAAGGGCTATGGCATTCCCATTTATACCAATGTTGTTTATCCATTTCCCAAAAATCCACCCTTTGTTGGCAACGACAATCCTGTGGGTAGCTACAGGCGAACCTTTACCATTCCCGCTAACTGGAAAGCGCATAATGTGCTGCTGCACTTTGGCTCCATCACGGGGTATGCGGTTATTTATGTTAACGGCAAAAAAGCTGGCATGACCAAAGCGTCCAAGACGCCTGCAGAATTTAACATCACTCCTTTTCTTACCAATGGAAAGAATTTACTAGCCGTGGAAGTATTTCGCTGGCACGATGGAAGTTACCTGGAAGACCAGGATTTCTGGCGCATCACTGGTATTGAACGAGATGTATATCTTACGGCTGTTCCCCGTATTAATATCTGGGATCTCTTTTTAAACGCAGATTTAGATGCGAATTATGTTAATGGCATTTTTACCGCAGCCATCGACATCCGGCAATTAAAGAAGACGGTAACAACCCAGGCAAAGATTTTTGTTGAAATAACCGATAAAGATGGCAGGAATGTTTTTGCACAGCAAAAACAAATAAACATGGGCAGCGAAAGCATTCAAACCTTTACTATATCAGGTGCCGTAAATAAACCTGAGCAATGGAATGCAGAAAAACCTTACCTGTACAATTGCCTTATTGGTTTTACGGCAAATGGTAAAACTGTTTACACAAGTAACAAAATCGGTTTTAGAAAAATAGAAATAAAAAATGCGCAGTTATTCATTAATGGAATGGCCGTGCGTATGCAGGGTGTAAACCGTCATGAACATGATCCTGTAAACGGGCATGTGCCATCAAAAGAATTAATGCTGAAAGATATCCGGTTAATGAAGCAACACAACATTAACGCTGTCAGAACATCCCACTATCCAAATGATCCTTTATGGTACAAACTGTGCGATGAGTATGGCTTGTACCTGGTAGATGAAACAAATGTTGAAATACATGGTATGGGTGCGACCAACCAGGGCCGTTTTGACACAACTGTACATCCGGCGTATTTGCCGCAGTGGGAAGCCGCAATCATGGACCGTGAGAAACGGATGCTGGAAAGAGATAAAAATCATCCTTCAGTGATCATTTGGTCGTTAGGAAATGAATGTGGCAATGGGAAAGTATTTCATGATGCTTATTTATGGATGAAGAACAGGGATAAAAGCAGGCCTGTCCAATTTGAGCAGGCCGGTGAGGACTGGAACACAGACATAGTATGCCCGATGTACCCGAGGGTGGGAAGCATGCTGCGCTATGCGCGGGATAGCACAAAGAAAAGACCGTATATCATGTGCGAATATTCACATGCAATGGGTAACAGCAATGGAAACTTTCAGAGGTATTGGGATATCATTATGAGCAGCCCACACATGCAGGGTGGCTTTATATGGGACTGGGTAGACCAGGGTGTGCTCACCGAAACTACTGATGGGCGATCCTTTTATGCATACGGTGGCGACCTTGGTAGTTATCACTTATATAACGATGAAAACTTTTGTGCTAATGGCCTGGTTGCTGCAGACCGGTCAGTACATCCCGGTTTGTATGAAGTGAAAAAATCTTACCAGGATATTTTGTTCAGGGCAGTGAATGTACAAAAAGGATTAATCAACATTGCTAACTGGTTTGAATTTACCAACCTGGATGAATACCAGTTCGAATGGAAATTATACAGGAACGGAATGCCCATAGCCAGCGACAGGTTTTCTGTAAACCTGGCGCCGCATCAATCAAAAGATATACAACTGCAGGTTCCGAAAATTGAAGCCACAGAAGGAAGTGAATTCTATTTGAACCTGTATGCCTACACTATCAAAAACGATGATTTGATTCCGGCTGGTCACGATGTCGCATCAGAACAATTTAAATTCGCTGGCGATTATTTTGCCAGCCCTGCATTAATGGATAGGGGACTAAAAATTACCCGGACAGACAAAAAAATAAGTTTCACCGCCGGTGAAATAAAAGGAGAATTTGATATGCAAAGAGGTCAATTTGTTTCTTACACATTAGCCGGTAAAAAGGTCATTGGCGGATTTCCTGAACCTTATTTCTGGCGAGCTCCTACGGACAATGATTTTGGCAGCGGAATGCAAGCCACCATGGGTGTATGGCGAAATGCACATATCAATCGTAGTATAAAGACAGTAACGATAAGTGATTCAGGGAAAGATCATTTAGACATCCTTGTTGAGTACCTGTTGAATGATATCGCAGTGCCTTACCAGGTAAATTATGTTATTCAAAAAGACGGTAGCGTAAAAGTTACGGCAAGTATTGATATGGCGGGAAAAAATTTACCGGAGTTGCCCCGTTTTGGTATGCGCATGGATTTACCGGGCGCCTTTAAAAATGTTGCTTACTATGGAAGGGGTCCCTGGGAAAATTACAGTGATAGAAATATAGCATCTTTTATCGGCAATTATACCACCAGCGCCGATAGCATGTACCAATGGAATTATATCCGTCCTCAGGAAAGTGGGTACAGAACAGATGTGCGGTGGTTTGAGTTGACCAACTCACAGGGAGAAGCTTTACATATCGAAGGGGTTCAGCCAATTTGTTTCAGTACTTTGAAAATGACGGATGAAGATCTTGATCCGGGGCTAACAAAAAAACAACAACATTCAACAGATATAAAAGTTAGAGGAAATCTTACTGTACACATTGATTACAAACAAAGGGGCGTAGGTGGCGATGACAGTTGGGGCGCCTTGCCTCATAACGAATACAGGTTACTCAATAAGCAGTATTCATACAGTTATACCATTTCACTAATTAATAAAAACAATAAATAATTATAAGAAAATTAATTAATACCCTGTTAAATCATAAAAGTATAAAATGAAAAAAGCGTTGATCAATTCATTGATGCCATTTATTGTAATATTGCTGTCCGCAATACATGTAAACGGGCAATTGCCTTATCAAAACCCTGCCTTAAGTTCAGAAGAACGTGCGAAAGATCTGATATCCCGTTTAAGCCTGGCAGAAAAAGCATCCCTGATGTTTGACCAGTCGCCGGCCATACCCAGACTGGGCATTAAAAAATTCAATTGGTGGAGCGAAGCCTTACATGGCCTGGCCAATAACGATAGTGTTACGGTGTTTCCAGAACCGGTGGGTATGGCCGCATCCTTTGACGATTCATTAGTATTCAAAATTTTTAATGCTACCTCTGACGAAGTGCGGGCCAAGTACCACGACGCATTGAGAAACGGAAAGGAAAACAGGCGCTTCTTAAGCCTGTCTGTGTGGACACCTAACATAAATATATTCCGGGACCCGCGCTGGGGCCGGGGCCAGGAAACATATGGGGAAGACCCTTACCTGACGTCGAGAATGGGTGTTTCTGTTGTGAGAGGTTTGCAGGGACCAACAAATGCAAAGTATCGCAAACTGCTTGCCTGTGCAAAACATTACGCAGTACACTCCGGCCCGGAGTGGAGTCGCCATACATTAAATCTTAATAATATAAACCCCAGGGATTTATGGGAAACCTACTTGCCTGCATTCAAATCATTGGTGCAGGATGCAGATGTTCGCCAGGTAATGTGTGCCTATCAAAGGCTGGATGATGAACCCTGCTGTGGCAACACCCGGCTACTGCAAAACATTCTTAGGGAACAATGGGGCTATAAACATATAGTTGTTGCAGACTGCGGTGCAGTAACCGATTTTTTTACGAGCCATAAAACGTCTTCTGATGCCACACATGCTTCTGCAAAAGCTGTGTTAGCGGGCACTGATGTAGAATGTGTGTGGGAGGGCTATGCTTATGAAAAATTACCAGAGGCGGTAGCCAGGGGATTGATTTCTGAAAAAGAAATTGATGCTCATTTAGTCAGGGTATTGATCGGTCGTTTTGATTTGGGCGATTTTGATGATAATGCCATTGTACCCTGGGCAAATATTCCCATGTCAATTGTAAACAGTGATGAACATAGAAAACTGGCATTGGATATGGCATTGCAATCAATGACACTGTTGCAGAATAGAAACAATTTACTCCCATTGAAAAAATCTACGAAGAGAATAGCTGTAATTGGTCCAAATGCTGATAATGAACCAATGTTGTGGGGAAACTATAATGGCACACCTGTAAGAACAATTTCTATTCTGAACGGAATCAGGTCTAAACTTCCTGCAAACAGTGTTTTATATGATAAGGCCTGTGACCTTGTTGAGAACAAAGTAACACAGAGTTATTTTTCAAAAACAACAGCAGCAGGGAAAAAAGGTTTTAAAGCAAGCTATTGGAACAATCGTGAACGCACTGGTGATGTCGTGATAACAGACCAGGTTTCTAATCCATTTAAAATTACCACTGCAGGCGACCATGAATTTGCATCAGGTGTTAAACTGGTGGGCTTCTCTGCAAAATACGAAACCGAATTTACAGCACCCGAAACAGAAGAAATAGCCTTTAAAGCAGGGGCAACAGGTTATTTCGAATTATTTGTAAATGGCAAATCACTTGCACAGTATAACAACTGGCGTACGCTGCCATCAAGAATTCTTTATAATGTTGAGAAAGGGAAAACTTATCAAATAGAAATCAGGTATGCACAGTTGAATAACTGGCAGGCTAATCTTGAATTTGATTTTGGAAAAGAACTGGATATCGATTTCTCAGGGCTTATTACTAAACTCAAAGGAATCGATGAAGTTGTTTTTGTTGGCGGACTTTCAACATTACTGGAAGGGGAAGAGATGCCGGTGAACTTTCCAGGCTTTAAAGGCGGCGACCGCACCGATATCGAATTGCCCCTTGTGCAACGCAATTGTTTAAAGGCATTAAAAGCAGCAGGTAAAAAAGTAATTTTTGTAAACTGCTCCGGTTCTGCAATCGGCCTGGTACCCGAAACACAAAGCAGTGATGCTATATTGCAGGCCTGGTATGGCGGCGAATCCGGCGGCCAGGCTGTTGCTGATGTGTTGTTTGGTGATTACAATCCTTCGGGAAAACTCCCCATCACTTTTTATAAAGACACAACCCAGTTGCCAGATTTTGAAGATTACTCCATGAAAGGGAGAACATACAGGTACATGACTGCTGAACCGCTTTTTCCGTTTGGTTATGGTTTAAGCTATACCAGTTTTAAAATCGGGTATGCACAGTTGGATAAAACTCGTCTAAAAAAAGAGGAAAGCCTTGCAATTACAATTCCTGTTACCAATACCGGTAAAAGAAACGGAACAGAAATAGTACAGGTGTATGTAAGGAAAGTAGACAACCCAAGCGGTGCCCTGAAAACATTAAGGGGATTTAAAAGAACAGAAGTGCCTGCCGGCAAAGCGGTAAATGCTGTTATTGATTTACATCCATCCGCTTTTGAGTTTTACAACAATAAAACGTTGAAAATGGATACAACAGCAGGTGAATATGAATTGTGGTATGGCAACAGTTCGGCCGCAAAAGATCTAAAAATGATAAAGGTTACTATCGAATAGTCAAAGGACCACAAGTATTTCGGGGGCGGCGGTACCACTGAATTTTAAATCACTTTGATAAAATAAAAACATGATGAGATTAAAGAGCATTTTCTTTCTTATTTCCATTTGCTGCATAACAGCTGCCCATTCACAAAAATTAACAGTACAGTCCCCCAATCAAAAAATAAAAGTCGCATTATTTAATCATCAAAACGGCGGAACAGGTATATGGTATTTAAAAGCCGCTTATAGCAGCAATGGAACTATTTCAGAAGCCATTCCACAAATTGATATAGGCTTATCCCGGAGCGACCAGGATTTTTTTAAAGAACTTAAATTTCTGAAAGCTTCCAAACCTGTTTTAATAAATGAACAGTACACGGCACTTCATGGAAAAAAATCTTTGTGTAGCAATGCCGCCAATGAAGTGGTCGTGTCGTTTGAGAATCCTTCTAAGGCCAGATTAAATATCATCATCAGGGCATATAATGACGGAATCGCCTTCCGGTATGAGTTCCCGGAAAAGCAAGGTTCGTTTACCATGAAAGATGAGTTCACTTCTTTTGGCGTTACCAAAGAAACAACCCGTTGGATGGAAAAATGGAATCCGGCCAATGAAGGAATATACACCGCGATGAGCGACGATAAAATTCAAAAACAAGAATGGTGTTACCCGGCATTGTTTAAATTAAAAGATAGCTCCTGCTATTTTCTATTGCACGAGTCGGATGTGAACAGTACTTATTGCGGCACGAAACTCAGTAATATATACGACAACAATAAATACAAACTTACTTTTCCCAATCCAAAAGATGCAAGAGGTGTGGGTGAGTCAATGCCAACTGTTACGCTTCCATGGAAATCCCCCTGGCGTGTAATCATTATGGGGAGCCTTTCAGATATTGTGGCATCTACCTTAGTGGACGACGTTGCCACTCCTTCTGTAGTTAAAAATACGAGTTGGATAAAGCCCGGCGTAGTATCATGGAATTACTGGTCGAGTAATCACGGCACAAAAGATTTTAAAACCGTTACGGATTTTGCCGACCTGGCAGCAGAAATGAACTGGCCTTATACATTACTTGACTGGGAATGGGACAGTATGTCAAATGGAGGCAATGTAGAAGATGCCGCAAAATATATTTTATCTAAAGGCGTAAAACCCTTGATATGGTACAATTCCGGGGGTAACCATACCTGGGTTCCCTCCACACCAAAAGACCGAATGCTGACCCATGCAAACCGGATAGAAGAGTTTGCCAAACTAAAGAAGATGGGATTTGTAGGCGTAAAAGTCGACTTTTTTGAAAGCGAGAAACAGGACATGATCAAATACTACCTGGACATATTAGAAGATGCTGCACAATTTGAAATAATGGTATACTTCCATGGATGCATCGTGCCCAGAGGATGGGCAAGAACATATCCTAACCTGATGACCTACGAGGCCGTACGTGGCGCTGAATGGTATAACAACAGCCCTGAATTAACCACTACGGCACCGGAGCATAATGCCACACTACCTTTTACCCGAAATGTAGTGGGTGGCATGGATTATACACCGGTAACATTTACCAATTCACAGTTCCCGCATACCACTTCCTATGGTCACGAACTCGCATTAAGTGTTTTGTTTGAATCGGGTTTGCAGCACTTTGCTGACAGGCCGGAAGGATATTATGAATTACCTGATGCAGCCAAAACCTTTTTAAAAAACGTTCCCAATGCATGGGATGATATCAAATTGCTGGAAGGGACGCCGGGCAGGGATGTTGTGATGGCACGCAGAAAAGGGAAAGCATGGTATATAGGCGGTATCACGGCAGAGCAGCGAAGAGAAAAAACAAAATCTATTAATTTTGATTTTCTGCCGGAAGGAGTGAAGTATAAACTCACCTTAATAGTGGATGGCAAACATGATAGAGACTTTACTGTACATTATTTAGTGATCGATAAAACCAGTTCGGTAGATGTTAAGTTGCTTCGCCGTGGAGGTTTTGCAGCTTCACTAACCCCGATGGATATTTAAAATGTAAAACGGCAAACGCATGAAAAGGATTTGGTTGTATTGATAGGATTATTTCCCCTTGCCCTTACACAGGAGTAAAATGGCTTGTTTTTGAAAGTGAAAAGAATGGTGCTGGCGTTGAGGTTACTCCTATCAAA
>JAKFCK010000592.1:0-3516 GCA_036676685.1 Chitinophagaceae bacterium
TATTGATGCCGAAATCTTTTTTCAACGACTCATTGATCACCTGCAGTTTGCTGATGATATTTTCTTTAGTAATATACTGGGCCACATCCTTCAGCGGAACATGCTCGGTAAGTAATGCTACCCGCATGTTTTCTGCCACCATGAACATTGCCACTTCTTTCACGCCAAACAATTCTTTAAGGTAAGGTGTATGACCTGGATGGTTAAAACTCTCTGACTGGATATTCTTTTTATGGATGGGCGCCGTGATCAACCCATCGATCTTGCCTGCTTTCAGGGCTCCTGCCGCTATGGTAAGACTTTCGATTGCATATTTACCGGCTTCGTCCGTTTGCTGACCGGGATTGATATTGATCTCCTCTTCCCAGCAATTGTAAACGTTTACCTGTTTTGGATTTATCTTACTTGCCTCTTTAATATTATTAAAAGTAAAATTAATATCCGGCAGGTTTTTCCTGTAAAAGTTGATCAGCTTATTGTTCCCAAATACTACTGGAGTGCAAAATTCGAGTATGCGGTTATCAGATAAAGTTTTGATGATAAGTTCCGGGCCAATTCCATTAATATCTCCGCAAGTAAATCCAAGGACAGGTTTATTCACAATATTTGCGCTCATATATTCTTATTTGTGTAAAAATACAATATCTGGTTTTATTACAGTGATTAGGTTCCGCTACAGCACCAAAGAAACACTGCAGGTTTGAGATCGCGAATACCTGCATCAATCAAAATTTATACAGAAAAACTTCAAAAATCCGCTGAAAATAGTCCACATACGGTGAAAACATCCAGGAAACCCTTAACCTCGGTAACACTTTTTCTAGCCTAAAAAAAATGTTCAACCTTACCTGCGGCGGGAAGTTGGAACAAAAATGAATCAGTAGAAAAAAATGTTACAAACCAACTTGCCTGTAACAGGCAGAAATGATCCGGTGTTTTGCCTGCAGCTAACTGCCGAATAAAATAATTCCCTGGTTATAAAATAAAAACGCAATAAAGTCGTTTTCTGTTAGTTGTGCATTCCTGATGCCGCCCAATACCTAAAAACCAAACTAAATGCAAAGATTTATTTTATTGGCTGATCCTACTGTCAGCACCCCGGATTTCTTTTCTTGACCCGATCCTTATTTCCAATTATTGATATCGCTTGTAGGCCAACGCGTACCAGCAGGTAGTGCCCACCACTAAAATTCCGGGTGAAATGATCTGATTAATCAAATTAAAGTACAATATCTACCTCCCTAATAAACCCAAGGAACATGAAACAACTTTTACGTAATGTTTTCATTTTAAGTTTATCACAAGTGCTACTGCACACCAATGCGGCTGCGCAATGTCCGGCCGGATATACCAGCGATACCCTCAACTGGGATTACCTTGACTACCTGCCAAACTCTGCTGATTATTCAAGTTATGTGACCTTACCGGAGTCTCAAACACAGCGTTTCGCATTTGGTACCCAAAAGATCACTATAGTTCATAATTACAGTGGGGCAAATATTGCCGGTGAAAATGCCGGCCATACCGCGCAGGCCGGTTCCTTTGGAAACGGGCAGAATGTGGAATTTACAGGTAATGGAACTATAACCTTTACTTTTTCCGATACGGTACAGAACCTGCGGTTTTCGATATATGATGTAGACAGGAGCCAGGTTATTAATGTAACCGCAAATAATGGTGTTTCCCCAGCCTCCGTCACACTGTCCGCAGTCTCCGGGGCTATACTAACTCTTACCAATAATAATACACCCAGCGCTACTGCAACAGCAGCAGCAAGCAGCGCCGAAGTTACCAGTACCGATGGCACATTAAATGTGCACATAACCGGCCCTGTTACCAGTGTCACTTTGACGATCACCGCCACGGGCACCGCAAATGGGAATGCCGCCACCAGGGAAAATGGTTCTTTCTGGTTATCCGATATTTCCGCTTGTTCGGAAGGTACGTTCCCCGCAAATTATTACGCGGTTTCCCAACCTTATGCCAACCAGCCATCTTATGTAATAATTGCACGTAATGATTCTGTTTATTATGTAGACGTAGCCACAGGCCGGGCAAAATTCATTTTTGCCGATTACGGCCATAACAGGATAAACTCTGTTGCATACGACCCGGTCAGGCATTTTATCTATTATACCTATAGCCTTACCGGTTCGGGAGGAGCAATAGGAAATAACCGCGCGCTAAGAAGATATGACTACGATATGGATACCCTTGGCATTGTTGCCAATGATACCAGGACCCTCGGAATACCTTTATATGACTATGGAGTAGAATCCGGTGCTGCTGCTTTTTATGACGGGTCGCTATACCTGGGGATAGAAGCGGGGAGTGCTTCGTCCAGGGAAGCAGTGATATGGAAAATAGATTTTAACGCGCAATTTGCCCCTTCGGGATTAGCCAGCCAGGTGTTTGCCACTGATGGAGCAGAACACGACTGGGCAGATTTTGGTATCAGCAATGGCATTTTATATGATTTCGATGGCAGGGCCTCTAATACAGATTTTTACCATAAAAACCTGTTGACGGGTACTGTGGATCATTATGATCCCAGCCCCAACTCCCTTATCCCAAGACAAACGGGGGTAGACTGGAATGGTGTTTTATATAACATGGGATCCTCCAGTTCTATTTCTGCCGCTACAGTGGTGCCTTATAACAACAACGGATCAGTAAATACAACGCAGGAATACGATATTACTTTCAACGGTGTTGCTATTTCCGGTAGCTGGGGCGATGCGGCTGAAGCATTTAAACCAAAGACAGATTTCGGTGATGCCCCCGCATCTTATGATCCGGGACCTGGCGTTGCCGGTACGCATGAAAAAGATCCCCTGCTTCGATTAGGCGCCAACACTGGGATTGAGTGGACAAAAAATGTTTCCCCTAATGCGGCAGGCGATGGAGAAGAAGAAGACGCACTTAACGGCTTCCAGATCATAGCCACAGGTACTTCTAACTTTGTACTACCGGTGAGTGTATATAACAATACAGGGGCGCCTGCTACTTTAGCCGGGTGGATAGATGCTAATGGAGACGGGCAGTTCCAGGCGGCTGAAGGAAGGTCTATAACTGTTGCGAGCAATGCGTCGCAGCAAACCATTATGCTCCAGTGGGCTGTTATAAACGTTACACTTCCGGCAAATACGACCACATTCCTGCGGTTACGGCTCACGTCTGCCAGCAATGGTATGACCACAGCAAACCCTACCGGTTTTTTTCTGAATGGCGAGATTGAAGATCATCCGATCCTCACTTCACTTGTGCTTCCGGATAGGAACATCACTTTAAAAGCGCAAAAACACTCCACCAGCATCGTTAACCTTTCCTGGGATGTATCGAATGAAAACGAAATAAAATTCTATGAATTAGAGAGAAGTGCGGATGGTATTGCATGGAAAACGATTGTAGAGAAAGAAGCAGTGGGAAGCATAGCTGCAGGGCATTATGCTTTCACTGATAAAGAACCCCTGAAACCTTTTTCTTATTACAGGGTAAAAGCATTGCACACAAATG
>JAKFCK010000593.1:0-7965 GCA_036676685.1 Chitinophagaceae bacterium
AAGGGATCGTGATTTATGTTCCCAACAGTTTTACTCCGAATGCAGATGGTTTAAATGACCTGTTGCGGCCTTTTATGATCGGCATTAAAAACCTGAAGTACTTTAAAATATTCAATCGTTGGGGAGAACTAATTTACCAGACTACCAATATCCAGAGTGGCTGGGATGGCAGGTTTAAAGGTGTGCCTTTAGCGATGCAGACCTTTGTGTGGGTACTGGAAGGAACAGGTGTGGACAACGGGAAATACCAGGCTAAGGGCAGCGTAGTGTTGATCCGTTGAGCAATGTTTGTTTTCCGGCTCAACACCGGCCATAAAATTGTACATGAAACCTGGTGAAGTTATTATTCGCTCTTTGACGAATTCATCCGGGCGTATTGGCTGCAATCAACGTGCCCGTGTTTTCTAACTGTGTAAAGATTGGCACAGTTTTCCATCATCACTAATTAAAAGGCTATTATGAAAAAAGAAAATGAAAAAGACCCTGGAGAAGTTAAACCAGATCTCAAACATGATACCATGGAGTTTGCGGCTCCTTCGGATGGGGACGACCCGCTTGACACCGATGATGAAACTTACGAGGAAGAAAGCATTTCAGCAGAAGAACTGGCAATGCTGGATGAAGATGACGACGAGGAGGCCGCTGCCTATGTAAGCGCCGAAAATGAATTGGCAATCGATGAAAATAATTTACCGGAAGAAGATTGGACAGATGACTTGCCCGACGGAGACGCCGGGGAAGAAGATAATACAGAAGATCTCAGGTAGCTAAAGGTACTTTTCACCGGGCATTTCAGATTAAGATAATCAGATCACTAAAGCAGGAAGCAGCGTGCAGCCCGCCGCTTCCTGCTTTTTATATTATGCTGCTGCCCTGCAGGCTTCAGCACATTCTGTGCAGGCTTTTGCGCACGCCTGGCAATGGTCATGCTCGTGCCGGCTACATTCTGCTGCGCAGGCTTCACATATTTCAATGCATTCTTTCAATAAATGTTTACCGTGCGGGGAATCCCTGGCCAGTAAAACTGCCGTAGTACGGCACACTTCAGCACAGTCGATATCGTTGCTGATACACTGAGCCATCATCCCTACGTGTTCCTCCTTAAGGCAGGCCGAGGCACAATAATTACACGCGGCAATACAGATATCCAGTTTTTTTACCAGCTCGTCATGTGGAATAATTTTCATGATACATTAATTTATAGGTTTGAAATATTTGACAATGGGGCTTTTTTCCCATTCAGTGGATACGTCGCAAGGCATATGCCATGATCTACAGCCGGGGCTGCCACGTGAAAAGAAAGTTTACCGTATATAGAGATTTTAGTGTTACGCATAATAAAAAAAGATTATTTTGTCTTACCTAAACCTCATTATCCACATATACCCAATCTAATGAAAAAGCTTGTCATCTCTGTCCTCACAGTGTTTAGCCTTGCTGCCAGCGCCCAGGATCTAAAACCGGATTACCACGAGGCTCTCCGTATTGTAGATGTTTGGCTGGATGCACAAAGAGAATTTGAACTGCTTCCCGGCATGTCAGTTTCCATCGTAAATGACCAGGACATTATATTTTCCAGGGGATACGGGTATGCTGACACAGAAAACAAAGTGCCTATGCAGCCTGAAACCATCTTCAGCATTTGCTCTATTTCCAAACTGTTTACCTCCATTGCCATTATGCAACTCTGGGAAAAAGGAAAAATAAGGTTGGATGATTCTATTGCTGCGGTGTTGCCGGCCTATAACCTGCGACAGCAATACACTGAATCGGTGCCCATCAGCATCCGTTCCTTACTTACGCATTCATCAGGTCTTCCCCGGGAATCTGCCTATCCCTATTGGAGTGCCCCTGATTATTATTTTCCAACGCTGAAAGAAATGAACCAGCAGCTGGGCAAACAGCAAACATTGTATCCCTCCTCCACGTATTTCCAATATTCGAACCTGGGGATGAGTTTGCTCGGCGAGGCAGTAGCTGCCGTTGCTAAAATGCCGTACGAAAAATATGTTGCCAGCAATATCCTGGACCCGTTAAACATGGCGAACACCCACCCTTATTTACCCAAAGACTTGTGGCGAACTAAAATGGCCACGGGTTACAGTGCATTATACCGGGATGGGCGCCGCAAAATGATCCCATTTTTCCAGGCGAAGGGCATCACTGCCGCTGCAGGTTATTCCTCTACAGTGGTTGACCTTGCGCGGTTTGCATCATGGCAGTTCCGCGTTTTATCCGGTAATGATCAACAATTGCTTCGCTCCTCCACCCTGAAAGAAATGCAGCGGGTGCAATGGATGAACCCCGATGGGAAAGTGACCTGGGGCCTGGGTTTTACTATACAACAGGATGGCACTAACACATATGTAGGGCATGCCGGATCCTGCCCCGGTTACCGCAGTGCATTAAGGTTATCACCAAAAAACAAAATGGGTGTGGCAATGATGATCAATGCACAGGGCACTGATCCGGAAAAATACATTGCATCTATTTTTGAATTGTTGGGAAGAGTAAAGGAACCTTTCGATTCGGCTGGCAAAGCAGTTAACCTGGATGCTTATGCCGGGTCATATGATAACTATACCTGGGGTGGCGAATATGTGGCTATGCCATGGAAGGGGCAACTGGCTATGTTTACCCTTCCTTCCGATAACCCGGCAGCTAACATGCAATTATTTAAATATATCGGTGGAGACAGCTTCAGGAGGATCCGCAAAGATGAAGATATGCTTGGCGAGGAACTGAGGTTTGAAAGAGATGCCGGCGGTAAGGTAATCCGGCTGATTCAACATGATAATTTTAAAGATAAATTAAAGTAATAAAGCCAGAATGCTCACATCTGGATATTTTTGCCTTACGCATGCATTTTAAGCAGGCAGAAAACTATGTTATTTAGATTCCCGCTGGAGGACGTGACAATACATGTCACAAACGAAAAAAGAAAAACCATTGTTCCTCTTTACACCGACGAATGGAACGAGATCACCAGCATGAATTTACTTTGGATGTGGAGGAAGTTGCATGGTTTTATGTGCAGGGTGGCAACTACATTGAAATATGCCCATACAAAGGTTATAGCCACCACAGCGTGGAATTATTTCTAAACAGTACGGTTTATGCTGCCATTTTACACCAGCGAAAGATCCTCGCAATGCATGGAAGTTGCTTCAGTTACAATGGGAAAAACCTGATGATCTGCGGCGAATCAGGTGCAGGAAAATCGTCCTTAACCGTTGCATTTTGTATGGCAGGGAGCAGTTTTCTTACGGATGACGTGTCGCCCGTTATTTTCCGGCATGAGCTTCCCTTTGTTTTGCCGTTAAGTGACCGTGTGAAGCTATGGGAAAACACGCTTGTACAACTGTCGATTGAAAAATACGGGTTAAAAAAAATCCAGGAGGAAACTGATAATTTTATTTTCCAATAGGAAATGAATCAGCTACACCTGTGGCCTTACATCATATATTTATCCTCGCCGTACAGGAAGAAATACCTACTGTTCAGTTTGAAGAATTAAAAGGAGCCCAAAAATTAGCCGCCCTCCGAAGCCAGGTCTACAGGGGGGAAATGTTGCAGGGTATGCCGGAAAATGACCTAACAGTTTTTTCACAACTAAGTACCCTTGGTAATACAGTAAAGATTACCGCTGTAAACAGGCCTGCTGATATTGCTATCAATGATCTGAAGAGGCTGCTGCAAAATTTTCTGGACGCTTAATTGCAGGCCTTAAATTTTACGGAATTATATTTGTGCCATGAGTAATTTTCTCAAGTCTGCCTGTTTTCAATTACTCTGCCAATCTATAAATGTTGACAAAACAAATGCCGTCGCGGGTGCAGAACGACTTTTACACGATAACCCGATCGATTGGGAAGAACTTTTCCTGCGAGCGGAAATTAATGCCGTGAAACCCCAGCTTCAAAAACTACTTAAACAGTTGCGCCCGGGATTGGTACCAGCACAACTGTTGGAAAAACTCCAGGTTGCCAGTCGCGAGAATTTATACCAGCAACTACAGAATATTGCGGAATATTTCCAGGTAAAAGAACAACTTGATTCGGCAGGCATTCCTGCTGTCCTATTTAAGGGTGTTGCACTCGCCAGTGATTTTTACGATAACCTGGCCGACCGTGAATCAGTGGATGTGGATCTTTTTATTCATCCTGCAGACCTTGAAAGGATAAAATTATTGATGGGCGCTCGGGGTTATGTGGCTGAGGAACCACTTGCACAACTCACGGACGATTTTATTTTGCGGGAGTTGTGTGAGTACAATTGATAAATATTCGGGCAACAGCAGAATTTTCCATTTTGAATTTCACTGGCGATTAAGTTTGACCGTGTTTGGTATGGATATCAGCCTGGCTGACCTGCAACCGCAGGTGGTCACCTGCGTTATTCAGCATAGCGAAGTGCCTGTATTCAGTCCATCTGCACATTTATTACTGGCCATCATGCATCATGGAGGAAAGGACCAGTTTGCACAATTGAAACAGGTGTTGGATATTTCGCAGATATTAACTAAAGCCGACTGGACCCCATCGGCAGTCATATCTGGGAATTACTCGCAGAGGAACCAAGCACCCTGGATGTACTGGTACTAAAACTCATGGATGAGTATGATATCGACGAAGAAGCCTGCCGCAGGGATGTTGCGGCTTTTATCAGCAATATGAGTGAGCGCAATTTGATAATAAAGTCTGCATAATATTCTGAATAATCAATTTTTTTCCTAACCATACGGTGAGTTTAAAAGAATTGAGGCTGATCCCTTCAGCGTTCCTGCAACTCTTGATCGCCCGGCTGAAAGTAGTTTTCTCCCGGCTGGCAAATATCTCCCTGCAGCTAACAATTTCCTGTCAACTGTATCTGAACAAGAATTTAAAGCTGTGGAGGATATCGCCACCGTTGTGAACGGGCTCGCAGCCCGCACGCCCTGGCATTCCACATGCCTGGTAAAGGTTATTGCAGGGCATAAAATGTTGTCCCAAAAAAAAATTCCTCATACACTTCACTTTGGCGTGCAAAAAACTCTCGGGGGTGAAATGAAGGCACACGCTTGGCTTTCAGTTGCCAATAAAATAATTATTGGCGGAGATGCTGTTGATGAATTCCGGGAGATTTCAAAAATCAATATCCGGGGATGAGTTAAACGTTTCCTTCAGCAATTATCCATCTCGCCTACCCAAATGAACTTTATTGTTTCTCATAAAAAAAAATCAATAATGTCCACGTATCACTGGTTTTATTTTTTCGTCATACAAAACCCGTAGTTGCTGGTGTGTGACTTTTGATAACGGTGGAAAACCGGAAGCTGCCACATTACTTTCTACCTGTGCCGGTTTTGAGGCGCCGGGAATAACCGTTGTCACTTCGGGGTGATCCAGTATCCACCGGATAGCCCACTGTGACATATGGGTGTCCGGCATCAGGGCGGCTATTTCTTTAGAAAACTCGAGGCCGGCCGCAAACTCAATACCCGAAAATGTTTCCCCTGCGTTAAAAGCCTTGCCGTCTGCATTATAAAAGCGATGGTCCTTTGCCGCGAACTTCGTGTCTTTTTTAAATTTACCGGTGAGTAATCCACTGGCCAATGGTACCCTTATGATCAATGCCACCCCTCTCTCTTTAGCTTTGGCAAACAATTCATCCGCCACATGTTGCCGGAATAGATTAAAGATGATCTGCAAAGATGAAAGTCCTTCCTGCTCCAGGCAAATCAAGGCTTCTTCGCTTGTTTCCACGCTTACCCCCCAGTGCCGGATCAGTTTTTCTTCCGCCAGTTTTCTCAGGTGGTCAAAAACTTTGCCCTCCTTTAACTGTTCTGTGGGGATGCAGTGCAGCTGTTCCAGGAAAATTTGCTGGAGGCCCAGGTTTTTTAATGAGCTTTCTACCTGGCTACGCATCATATCATAGGAGAAGTTCTGCGGCATCCCAAAAGGTGCGTCGGACCTTCGCCCCAATTTGGTGGCTACATAAATTTCCTTTTCGGTATCCCGGAGAAACCGACCAATCAGTTTTTCACTGAGGCCTGATCCATACACATCGGCAGTATCAATAAAATTGCCGCCCCGGTCCGTGTAGGTTTTTAAAATCGCAAGGGCTTCTTCTTCGTTTACGTTACCCCAATCGGATCCACCCAATTGCCAGGTACCTAAACCAACTTCGGAAATATTTGTTCCTTTAAATGAACGGTACTGCATATGAAAGATTTAAGCTTTGAAAGATAAGATGAAAAAACGGAGTAACACATGTTATACAACAAACAACGTTCCGGTATTTAACAAGTACCCAAAAGAATAACTGCAGCGAAAGTTTACTCTCTTTAGCGGCGATTAGCACACCCGAACGAGCACATAGCTGAAATAAGGCCACTCATTCATTTTTTATATTACGTTGCCGAAGCTTTCAGTGCAGTACGCTATTTACCAGGAGGCTCAATTCTCCACTTCTTCCTCCGCCCTGGTATTCCTAAACTAAAAACATCTGCTCCACTTATAATAAAAATTTTATTGATGCGTTAAATGAAAAAGCTAAAAAGCGCCAGCAAACGTTTTCTTTAGCCCGCAGACCAACCAGCAAAAAAAAGGCTGCGACCATTCTATACCCGACTTATTTTGAACCCTCGTAAAAAACTGCCAGATGTCTATCCAATTATCCAGCTATCTAAAAGCCGTATTTACCAATATGATCTTTTATGAACGGCCACGTAAAACATGTAAAAAACGCAAACCAATTAGCCTGGAGAAATTTCATGCTAACCATACCATTACTGCCAGCCCCGTTTTTTGCAATAAACTAAGCAAAAACATGCGACATGCTTTAGCTCCACACGTCAGCATGCTGCAGCAAAAAAGTGTGCAACAGCAATTCACAGATTGCCTGCAAAAGTGGATCTCCGGTAAACAGCCTGCGGCCCTGAGGGCGGCAAATAATCTTCCCTATATCCATGGTTTTGATTTTAATGAAGACAGCAGTATTACCGAAAGATGGAAAGTGAGGTTTAAAGTGGAACCTGTAGCGGAAAATTTACTACAGCTTCATATTCCCGCCTTTGTACCCTGGGATACCATTGCAGCGCCATCCCAAACCAGCCAGATCGTCTGCAGTATAACGGCCGCCTCGTGCAATATCCTGCAACCGGCAGAACAAGGTTGCAGTCATTATAGTTTCATCATACCTTACGACAATCATCAGTTGCCTGCAAGAGTGATCCCACTTTCCATACCTTCTGCGGACGGCTACCTTTGTATTACTACAATGGCATTACATTATCAATTAACAAATGGCAAAACCTACAACCGACCTGCTTACATGCCCTGTTCCGTGATAGATGCACGTTTGAGATAAACATGCTAACCCGAAAGAGGAAAATAGTTGATAATACCGTCTTTATGAACGACGCAGGATGAGCACTCTTCGCGTTAATTTACCAGGATTTACAACCCCTGCACCTAAAGATGCTTTTGCCAATGCTGAGTATCCCAACGTGTACCTACGCACCGACAGGTTGTACCCCCCTGCCTTATTGAGACCCGGGTAAAACGCCTGGCAATCGATATTATTTATTTACCGCCTGGCGAATGGTTCTCCTTCGGTAATTTTGCGATTCACGAATAAACGCGTTTTATGTCTTTACTTTTCCAGCCTCTCACTATAAGACAAATAACATTTAAAAACAGGATTGCCGTTCGCATTCGCTTTCCTTATCCAAATGCACAGTTTAAAGATGGTGGTGATAATTTTACGAGCGATGAAAGACATAGTTCAATATTATCAAGCAGTACCGGAAGTGCAACCATCAAACGCACATTAGATACAACCAATTATTATGTAGATGTCAACTGGACTACTAGCGCAACAATTAAAAGAGCAGGTGCTCATTATTTACAACTGCAACCGGTTTCTGGAAAAGGTTTGTTTGAATGCAGTTTCAGTTTTTCGGAGAAGAAACCGGTAACAACC
>JAKFCK010000594.1:0-7698 GCA_036676685.1 Chitinophagaceae bacterium
CAGGGTTTTGTTATGCGTGATAACCAGCGTAGGTTTTTGCACGTTCTGGATCACGTTGGCCATGGTAAAAGTTTTACCGCTGCCTGTAACACCAAGTAATGTTTGGTACCGCTCTCCGTCCAGGATGCCTTCCGTAAGTTGTGCAATAGCCGAAGGTTGGTCACCGGATGGAGAATAAGGTGAATGAAGATTAAATGCCATAAGTAGGAAAAATAAAAAAGGCTCAACAACTGAGCCTTGTAAAATTAAAATAAATTAATGGGATTACTTCCCGGCCAATTCAATCATGGTTGTTAATTCATCCACCAAAGCATCATCATTTCCCCCGAAGCCAACCGCTTTAAAACGGATCCTGCCTGTTTTATCGATGATGAACTTTGTAGGTATACCGCGCACATTAAAATCTTTAACCATTTCATTATCATTGTCCATTAACACGTGAAAAGGATAATTATTTTTACTCATAAAATCTTTGGCGTTCTTTACTTTATCTTCCCCGCTTTCCCAGGTGTCTACAAACAGGAATTGGATATTGTCATTGTCCCTGAATTTCGCGAGGGCCTTATTCATCCCGGGCATTGAAGCGATACAGGGACCACACCAGGTGGCCCAAAAATCTACCACGAGAATTTTTCCTTCCAGGCCCTTTAGATTTACAAGCCTGCCATCCATATCTTTTAATTCGAAAGTGGGTGCTGGCTCATCAATGATGGTTTTGGCAATCTCTTCCCGTTTTTTTCTTTTGGCATCTGCTTCCAGCCCGGCAAGGTAAATGTCAAATCCTTCCTCCGTTTGTTTTTCTTTTAGGTAGAGCTTTTTTAAAGCGTCCTTTGTTTTGGAAGACGCTAACCCGGCTTTAACCATTTTTTCTATGATTATCTTAGCTTCTTTTAACGGCAAGGCTTTTTCTGCCAACAAAGCATAACGTTCATTATATTCAGCATCTTTTTCATAGATGGCTACGGCTTCCCTGGCATAAGGTAAGCCTGCTTTATAATCCCCAAGCTTATACAATATGAAGCCATAGGTATCTGCATACATACCAAAAGTGGTTTTTCTTCCCGCTGCCCATTGTTTTGTGGTTTGATCTGCCGGTTTTTTCTGCGTCGGCTTCCCTATTTCATTCCTGGCATATATCGTAGCAGCATACGAATACAACTTTGCCTTCTCCAGGTCTTCGCCAGCTTCAGCCATGGACCATGCCAGGTCATTATGCATTGAGTATAATGTTGCCTCGCCCAGGCCTTTGCTCCATTCGTTATATGATGTAAAATCCTTTTTTTTCCCATAAGCAATGGCCAACCGGGATTTCATAGTTTCGATTAAAGGCTTATCAGCCTCGGCGTTATAGCGATTAACAAAATCATTATAAATAGCAATTCGTTTGGGCAGATCTGTCTCGTCAAAAAAGTTGTTTAACACTTCCTCTCTTTTCCAGGTTCCTTCAGGAAATTTGGCTTTCATAAGAGCAGTCAGGCTATCTGCTTTTTCTTTTCTCTTATCTTTTGTATACCAGCGGATCAAGGTGCTGTACCCGGCATCAGTCAGGTTCCCCCGACTTTCAAATTCCCTCAATTTGGCGGGTATAAGCGATGCAACTTCTTCCTTTTTTTTCGAACTGTTGATGGCATTTAAGTAGTTGTCAAAATAATTGGCATCGTTTTTTAAAGCCGGGTATTGTTTAAGGCCTTCTTCCAGAAAAGCCAATGTTTTTACAGCATCGGCAGGCAAACCGAATAAATATTCTCCATATCCACTATAAAGGCTGCTTGCGGCCCGGTAATAATTTTCTACCGGAACATTTTTCTTACTGTAAACCGGGAGTATATATCCCTTGCCTTTATTAATATCTTTTTCTTCTCCGGACGAGAACCCGAAAGCAATACAATTGGTATTACTATCCACCAGGAAGGAACCAGTATGGACGGTTCCCTTTTTTGTAATAACTGGTTCTGTAACTTTTAATCCTTTTTCGCTGAACTGGTATACAACGATCTCAAGTTTAGGTAGCCGGATGAGTGGCGTATAATTTTGATTATATTCAAAATTTACCCGGCTGTTTTGTTTCGGGAATTCGGGGGTAATTTTTAGCGCAGTGAAGGTTGTTTGTGCGCTTACCTGGAGGCAGCATACACCCAAAGCAATCAAACATATTATTTTATTCATAAGGCATTCGTTTAGAGATTAAATATAAGGAATCCTATATTCGTTTTAGTGTTAATCTAACCCTTGGAAGAAATTTTTTAAGGGGATATAATAAACAGGATTATTATCCCATGAGCGAAAGTTTAATAACTTTAGGAAGTCTTTTAAACAGGAAAATCATGAAGCCAACCATAACAATTGAATATTGTCCGAAGTGCCATTGGATGCTTAGATCTGCTTACATGGCGCAGGAATTTTTAACCACTTTTGATAACGAGTTAAAAGGGGTAATGCTGCAACCGAGTGAAGTGAACGGTGATTTTCACATCAGCATCGATGGTAAAAAGATATTCGACCGAAAGGATTATGGCGGGTTCCCTGAAATTAAAGAATTGAAACAAATGGTCAGGGATATTGTCAGCCCCGGCAAAAACCTGGGTCATACAGATACCCAAACCCATCATCACACAACCTAAAAGTAAAGTCATGCTGGGAATTATTTTATGTGGAGGTAAAAGTCTTCGTATGGGCAACGATAAAGGGTTGCTGAAGCTGGAGGCAAAAACCTGGGCCCAAACAGCCATTGACAAAATAGCCGTGCTGAAGATCCCGGTTAAAATATCAGTTAATAAAGAACAATATTCCGCTTACGCGGAAGCTTTTTCCGAAGCCCAGTTAATAGTGGATGAACCACTGATTCCTTTCAGGGGTCCTTTGCAGGGGTTACTCAGTTGTCACCTTGTTTTTCCAGAAGAGGATTTGTTTATCCTGGCCTGCGATATGCCGTTAATGGAACCAACATTATTGCAGACCCTTTATTATAGTTGCCAGGAAAATCCCCTGGCAGATGCGCACGTTTTCACCAATGATAGTGAGCCGGAACCCTTGTGCGGAATTTATACCTCCAGGGGTTTAGCCATCATACAGGAGATGCAAAAAAAGGGTGAGTTGCTAAAACACAGCATGAAATTTATGCTGGACAACCTGAAAGTAAATGCAATTGAACTTGACGAAGATGAAAAAAAATATTTTCGAAATTTTAATGCACACTCAGAATTAAACGGGCTGTAGGCCAAGTTGTTCCTGTGATATTTTTACAAAATCCTTCTTCGGCCCTTCGCATAAGGAACAGGTAAAATCTGCTGGTAAGGTTTCAAAGGCTGTGCCTGCAACAATGCCTCTGTCCGTTTCCCCCAAGGTTTCATCGTACACAGTTAAACAATGACAACACTGGTATACCTGCCGGTCTGCTACGGTTTTTAATTTCTCTTTCACCGGTATGGGATTAACAACCTTTTTTGCATGGAGACCCGCACGGTGTTTTCCATAAGAGAGTATAGTTCGCCTGAGCTGTTCCCCTAATAAGAATTTAAAGTTATTGCTGCTAACTATCGCAGCAGTACGTTTATTAGGGTTAAATTCTTCTGCACATAAGATATCATAAAGATGGAATAACTCTACACCGAAAAAACTCAGTAGGGCTTTACGTTTTATGAGAATGCTGCTGAATACTTCGGTTTTCTTTTTTGTTTTGATACCAATACAAACGCCAAAGGTCCTGGTATCCTCATCACTCAGTTTTTTTACCAGGTAATTTTTTAAGGAAAGTGCGTCAGGGCTGTTATCTTCTACCTGGAAGTTTAGTTCATTGGCCGCGTGGCGCATATTGATATTATACTTTTCCAGGAGGCGGCCCCATTTTTCTTTATCCTTTTCTTCAATTCCCTTTACGATGATCGTTTTCCAGGGAGTGGAACAAAGCAACCCGATCTTGGTGTCAAGGCACAAACGGCAGGCATCTTTTAAAAATTGCACGGAGAACAATTCGTCCCGGCGATAAATACCCAACCAATACTTATTGTTATGCCTGTTCAACCCTTCGTAATAAGGGAGATTAAAATGTGGAAGCACAGCAGGTTTCTCTGCAGGTTTGGTGACGTAACGTTCCTTGTTGATTAACCCGAAGAGTTGTTCGCCTTCTGCAGCCGGATTATCGTAAAACAACCCGGCATGTTGGAATATAGTGGACTCAATTTCTTCTGAAAGACGAGCAACATCATTGGTATAAATGAGCTCAGTCCATTCGTAGATAATATTTGTTTTCGGGAACCGGATAAACAGGTGCCAGTAATGTTGGGATGCAGCGGAAGCCACCCAGTTGATGTTACCCGTGAGCATGGGCGTAAAACTCTGGTTACTGTCAGAAACATTAATTTTCAGCCGGGGTTGTCGACTGATGCCGTCAAATATGTCTTTGTAAACGCCTTCACTCAACCAGGTATTGTTAATGAATACTTCTTCAGCAGGATAGGAGCTTACAATATTTGGATAATACTCATTATCGGTTTCATAAGGGATGCCTAATTCCCTTAGGCCGGAAAGCAGAACGTCTACCGTAATGGCATCCACGGGAATTAATAACTGCTGCCTCAAGCCAAACTGAACAGTTCGCACACCCGCCCTGCTCGCGGCAACAAGTATATTGTAAAGATCCCCCGGGGAAATGATCCCCCCGCGAAAATTGATTTTTATCGTAAACGAATCTATCATTTAATTAATCCAAATTCTTTTAATGCAATCGGAAAATTCCTGTTTTCATGGCCGGGCTTGCAAAGTTTTAATAAAGCAAAACGCTGTAGCGTTGTCAGGTGATTCCATTGTGCTTTACTGATCGTATAATCAAGTTCCATAACTTTTTGATCCAATTCCTTTGGCACAGCCGCGCTATTCCAGGCCGGCTCTTTATCAACCGGTAATGCCGTGGCTTCTTTACCGGTGTGTTGCTTAATCAAAACTGCGACAGTATCGTGATAGTTTTTTACCTCCGCTTCGCTTGAACAGGCTAACACTGCCAGTTCCATTTTTTCATCGCTACTGAATTTTGACCATTCGCCGAGTTTTAATTTAATACCGGCTTTATCCAATTTAAACCGCACGATCATCGGGATGCACCTGATGCCTTCCTCTACAAAATCTTCTTCAAAGTCGAAATATTCTATATTCTCCAATTGCCTGAATCCGGAATGCCTTCTTGCCGATAGGTCTTTTTTCATGCATACGCTGTCTGTTAAACCAATATATTGGTCGTAATTCGGGATCACCTCGTAACCAGCGTTCCTATATAAATTTTTAGCGGCGGTAAAATGAATGCTTGTCTCCAAAATTGCATAGCGGGCACCGTGCTCCAATGCCCATTCTTCGAGCTCAGTAAGCACCATTTTGGACAATCCCTTTTGTCTATATTTTTTTTCTACAAACATCCTTTTTATTTCAACTGTATCATCATCATGCTTTTTAAAACAACCACAGGCCGCGGGTTGGTCATTCACGTAAATCACTACAACTGTTGGCAGGTCAGGCACTTTGTTATATTGGTCGTATTGCGCCTGGTCTTCCTTCAACTCGTTCCATAATTCGTTATCCAGGTGAGAGACGAGTAATTCGAAATCTTTATTGCCGCTTGTTGTCCTTTTTATTGTAATGCTTTCTTTCATTTGAATAATATTGCTTTAGTATAATTCAAGCCTGCACGATCGACCCTACAAAATTATATTACACCTCAACTATATTATCTTTTTTCAGCACATTAACGTTTGCCTCTAAAATAGCTTTTACTTCCGGGCGGCAACTACCACAGCCCATCCCTGCACCAGTCACCTGGCAAAGCTGGAGATGGTCTTTGCATCCTTCTTTAATTTTATTGACGATATTTCCTTCACCGACATTATTACAGCTGCACACGAGTTTGCCAATTACCGGCTCTGCTGTTTTCCCGGAACGAAGTAATTGCAGGCGCTTTTCGCTCAGCTCCATTTTATTTTCTATCAGGTTCCGAAATTCGAGGAACTCGGATTTATCGCCGATCAAAATAGCACCTACCAGCTTATCGTTATAGATGATACATTTTTTATAATACCGTTTTGCTTTATCGATAAAGACAACTTCTTCATAGGCGGGGTCATCGGGGCATTCCACGATACCCAATGAACAAAGCTCCGTGCCATGCATTTTTAAGATGTTCATGAGCAGGGAGCCGCTGTAGTATTTAGAAATATCCCCACATAAAAATCTTGCGACAATTTCTGCCTGTTGTTCTGCAGCGGCTGTGATGCCATAAAGGAATTGATTGAACTCTGCGATCTCGCCAATAGCAAATATATCCGGGTCATTTGTTTGCAGATATTCATTAACCACCACACCGCGCTGGCAGTCCAGACCACTTGCTTTTGCAATCTCAATATTTGGAACAGTGCCGATGGCAATAACAATAGCCTGGCAGTGGATGATCAGGCCGCTTTTTAAACGAATGCCTGAGGTTCTTGTATCGCCTAAAAATCTTTCTATCTCGTCATTATAATATATATCTACTCCTTTGTCTATGAGTTCTTCATGTAACAACTGGCTGCCCAGCGGATCCAGCTGCCGGTCCATAAGGCGGGAGATGCGTTGCACAATAGTCACTTCAACATTTACTTCCCTCAGTGAAGCGGCAAGTTCTATACCTAATAATCCTCCGCCTACGATGACCACCCTGCCATTAGCCGGATCCACATGACTTTTGAAATCATCTGCGTCGGTGCGGTTCCGCATGGTGAAGATCCCCTGCATGGCTGGTACATCCCGTAGCATGGCCGCACGGCTACCCATTGCCATCAGCAATACATCATAAAAATGTGTTTGGCCATTACTGTCGGTCACTATTTTATTTTTGCGATCTATATTTTCAATGCTTATACCGCGATGCATTTTGATATTGTAGTCATACTCTTCAGCGTCACTCATCTTCACCAGGCTGTCCCATTGCAGGGTGCCACTAATGTAATCCGGCAATAATACCCGGTTGTAAAAAGGGAAATTCTCCTTGCTGAAAATTTCAATTTCGTCATCAGTGTTGAGCGCCCGGTAGCTTTTTACAAAACCACAGGCTCCCGCTCCTGCACCAATAACAATTATCTTTTGTTTTGCTTTTTTATACAACTGTACCTGCACCGTCGAGAATTTAAAATCCGGTTCCTTGCTTTTTGGGTCTACCAGGTTATTCGTAAGGTTGTTGGCCCTGTTCAGGTCACTATTTAAAATTTTACCCCAGTGCATTGGCAAAAACACTACCCCCTTTTTAATGTCTACAGAAAGTTTTGCCTTAACCCTGACATTTCCCCTGTTGTTAAATATCTCCAGCAGGTCATTTTCCCTGATCTTTCTTTGGGTGGCATCATCCGGGTGAATTTCCAGGAAAGCTTCTGAAACATGTTGGTTGAGTTTATTAACTTTCCCTGTTTTACTCATGGTATGCCACTGGTCACGGATGCGGCCTGTGGTTAATACCAGGGGGAAATCTGCGCATGGTTTTTCAGATAAATTTTCATCCGGGAAGGAATGGATTTTTGCTTTCAGAGAAGCAGTATGAAATATTTTATCCCCGAAAAGGCGTTTGGTGCCGTAACCGTTTATTGCCTTAGTGTAGGGCCACTGAACACTCCGTTTTTCATGTAATACTGAATAACTCAGGTCACTCACATCAATATTGGTACCCTTAGTGAGCGCTGCATGCTC
>JAKFCK010000595.1:0-4142 GCA_036676685.1 Chitinophagaceae bacterium
GCATGCAACTTTTTTATCAAAGTATTACTGTTAAAATCTAGCTCTATATTAATTTCTTTCTTTGCTTTCAAAATAAGTCTTCATCCCTTCACAACTTTAATTTTTTTACTTACTTTCTTAGGCTCTTTGATCCCATGCACTTTGTTATGGCAAGCATTACACAAGCTAACTAGATTATCTTCATTAAGGCGCTTTTCCCAATCATCTTTCAGTTCGATGATATGATGCACCATATCGGCTGGTGTGATCTTATTCACCTTCAAACAAACCTGGCATAAATGATTGTCGCGTTGCAGAATGACTTGTCTTGCTTGCTTCCATTCTCTTGATTTGTAGAAAGTTCTTGAACGTTCATCACGTTTGTACTTGTCATAGTATTTGTGCTTGATCATTTAATCAACTCCAAATAAAAAAGCACCTCGCTATGAGATGCTAAGACATAAAATATTTAAACCACACATAAACACCTATTAAAACACTGAATGCAGCCAGACCTTTTCTTAATTGCCACGGCATTTTCAAATATCCTGTGACAACAAAAGTTATGATAGCAAACACTGACATGGTTGCTAAAAGGAAAATTAATTTAATACCTAACGCATTCAATGGACTTTTAATAATTTCGGTTACTTTATTCATTACATTCAACTCCCTTCAGTCTACTTCATTCGACAAAAGGAGATATTTTCCTTCAATTGAAAAAGGAAGCGCTGTTTCGCTGGCCACATGAAATTCTTCCCGGATATCGTCCCGGTAAAAAGTAATGTCAAGGATGCCGTACTGGATTTTTTCTCCGGGGTTAATGGCTTTTAAACATCCCACTATCCTTTCACTGACCTTCACGCCCCTGGGCTGGATGCCGATAAATACCACGTCTGCTAGGCTGTTATAGTTTTCAACCAGCTGGTGCGCCAGGCGATTGATGGTAACCGTTAATTGTTGGGGACTGAGTAAAATCTGCATATCAGTGTATTGATCCGGCTTTCAGAATTTTGCATGAAAGTAAAACTTATCCCCCTATTAAAAAAACCCTCATGAAGAGGGCTTTTATAAAATTTGATTGTATAATATTTCAGTTGCTATGCACGCACCACTTACTCCCGTATCCGGGATGGATTGCAGGTTAATGATAACTAGTGAAACGGAACAGTAGACTTATTTTTTCTTAGGAGCAGCTACTTTTTTAGGAGCTGTTTCTGTTTTCGCAGCTACAGCTGTTTTAGGGGCAGCTACTTTTTTGGCGGCAGCTTTTTTAGGCGCGGCTTCTTTTGCAGCAGCTACTTCCTTTTTTACTACAGCAGCTTTAGGGGCAGCTTTTTCCTTTTTTTCTACCACAGGCACATTCACTACACAATTTTCCACCGGCTGACCATAAACGTCACTCCAGGTAGTATTGTTATTGTCATTCACCCACCTGCCGTCATTCAGCAAATAGCGATATTGATAGGATTTGCCGGCTACTAAAGCCACTTCAGCAAACATTGATCCGTCTTCTTTTTTCTGCAACTGCACACCTTCTGCAGGATTCCAGTTATTAAATTCACCTACTAAAACACCGTCAGAGGCATTGGCTACAAATTCGGAAGGTAATTTAAACGTTACTTTGGTTGTCATGATTTGTTCTCTTTGTAAAAAAATAGTATTTATGCCCGTTAATACACAAAGCTGGCAAATGTAACCCTTGCTGTATCCACATATTATTAACAAAATCCCCGGCTACCGGGCTTTTTTCCTATTACGTGTTGATTTTCCGGGTTTTTCTCCTTTGCCCAGCACCGGGAGTTGTGAAGGAAATACAAGGTCAAAGTTTCCTTGTTCAACCCGGGTAGCCACGAGGTGCAACGAAAACTTCGTCCGGTATATTTCCAGTGGCAGATTGGGAAACTAGTTATAACTCATGGGGGCAAAAGGCAGGGGATAATCAATAGCCAGGCGCGCAAATACGGTGTCACCCGGATTTATCACAGCGTAGGCATCCCGGCACCACCATTGTTTAAAGAGTTTAGGCGTGGAGTCAATAAATACAGGTTTTGGAACAAAATTTTCCCGTACCAGGTAGGGATTGGAGCGATCAGGGAAAGCAACGCCATAAAAGAGTTCTCCGCCCGCACGTTTATAAAAAACACTGTGATACAATTGCTTCAACACGTCCGGCCTTTAGGTTCCCTTCGTCTTTCGGGGGGCTATTCTCTCATTGGCATAAAAAAAAGAGAATGAATCATTAGCTATAAGCTGGTAAACCGGACCGTATTTTGCCACATTTCCCCGGTCTCCAGGGGGAAAACCATTAACATCGATTCGTTTATAGGTAATGGCTTAACCCGGCTGTGCAAATCCAACCGTGATTGTGAAGAGAAACGTTATGCCTGTAAAAAAAAGGGTGCGCCACATAGCATACGATTATCGTATAAAAAAAAGGTTGCAGCCCCCTGCAACCTTTAAAAACGGTGAAATTATTTTTCATTCATAAACGGATACCTGTAATCCACCGGCGAATGAAATGTTTCTTTGATTGTTCTTGCACTTAACCAACGGTAAAGATTCAACGCCGAACCTGCTTTATCATTGGTACCACTTGCCCTCGCACCACCAAAAGGTTGCTGGCCAACAACCGCCCCTGTCGGCTTGTCGTTGATATAAAAATTACCGGCACTGTTTCTCAGCCTGTTCACGGCAAGTTCAACCGCGAAACGATCCTGTGCCAGTACTGCACCTGTCAGTGCATATGGAGATGTACTGTCTACAAGTTTCAGCGTTTCCTCGTATTTATTTTCATCGTAGATATATACAGTTAATACGGGCCCAAAAAGTTCCTCGCACATCGTAACATAATAAGGATCGAAGGCTTCAATGATTGTGGGTTCAATAAAATATCCTTCAGATTTATCACACTTTCCGCCTACCCATAATTTTGCTCCGCTATCTCTCTTGCGCACATTTTTAATGTACCCTTCCAGTTTATCAAAACTCTTTTCGTCGATCACGGCATTCACAAAATTGGTAAAGTCCTCTACCGATCCCATCTCCATAGTCTTCACCTGTTCCACCAGCTTCTTTTTTACCTCTGCTGCCATATTGGAAGGAATATAAGCCCTGGAAGCAGCCGAACATTTTTGTCCCTGGTATTCAAATGCACCGCGGGCAAGTGCTGTTACCACCGCATCCACATCAGCAGATTTATGGGCTATTACAAAATCCTTTCCGCCGGTTTCTCCGACAATGCGGGGATAAGATTTATACATTCCCATATTTTTCCCGATTGTTTCCCACATCCTGTTGAATACACCTGTGCTGCCCGTAAAATGAATACCGGCAAAATCAGGATGATTAAAAATTACCTCCCCCGCCGTTGGGCCATCCACAAAAACCAGGTTGATCACGCCATCCGGCAGACCAGCTTCCTTTAAAATACGCATGAACATTTGTGCGCTGTACACCTGCGTATTCGCACATTTCCATACCACTACATTACCACACATGGCAGCACTTGTAGGCAGGTTGCCACCAATCGCTGTAAAGTTGAATGGTGTAAGGGCAAAAACAAATCCTTCCAGCGGACGGTACTCCAGCCGGTTATAAACCCCCGCACCACTGATCGGTTGTTGCCTGTAGATCTCGCTCAGGAAATGCACATTGAATCTCAAAAAGTCGATCAACTCGCAGGCACTATCTATTTCTGCCTGGTACACATTTTTACTCTGGCCGAGCATGGTGGTGCCATTAATATAAGGCCGGTATTTTGTCGCCAGCAGGTCTGCTGCTTTCAGGAATATATTCGCACGGTTTTCCCAGCTAAGGTTCGCCCATTTATCCTTTACTTTCAGTGCCGCATTGATCGCTTTTTTCACGTGTGTGGCATCACCGGCATGAAACTGCCCAAGCACATGTTTGTGTTGGTGGGGAGGGTGCATTTCAACGGTCTTATTGGTGCGCACCTCTTCTCCACCAATGTACATGGGTACATCAGTTTTTGTTGATTTCAGCTCTCTTAATACTTCCTTTAATCTTTTCTTTTCCGGTGAACCGGGAGCATAATTTAATACCGGCTCATTGGCAGGTAATGGATAATAAAAATCGCCGTATTGCATATAAGACCCTCCTAAATCCTCCCTGAAGGGAGGACTTGCTTTAGATTTGTTAAT
>JAKFCK010000596.1:0-7966 GCA_036676685.1 Chitinophagaceae bacterium
AACCATGAAGTTAAAACTAGTGGAACCCCTTCGATTTTTATTTAAGGACGAGGTCCGGAGGATAGGTGCTGAACTGGGGATTCCCAAAGAAATGCTAAACCGTCATCCCTTTCCCGGTCCGGGGCTCGCTATCAGGATATTGGGAGAAGTTACAGAAGAAAAGGTACGGTTATTGCAAGATGCCGACAAGATATACACTGATCACCTTAAAAAGACAGGATTGTATGACAGTGTGTGGCAGGCAGGCACTATCCTGTTACCGGTGAAAAGTGTAGGTGTAATGGGAGATGAAAGGACATACGAGTTTACTGTTGCGTTAAGGGCAGTGACTTCTGTAGATGGCATGACGGCCGACTGGGCACATCTTCCCTACGAGTTCCTGGCTGATGTGAGTAATGAAATTATTAATAATGTAAAAGGCATCAACCGGGTGGTGTACGATATCAGCAGTAAACCACCCGCAACAATTGAATGGGAATAAATTTATTAGCCAGTATGAAATCAATGAAAAAAAGGCAGTGGAGGATGATCCTCTTCGCCCTTTGTTTATTTCCCGCCTTTCTAAGTGCAACTGCACAAACAGATACCAATAAAATTCTTAGCACTTACAGGGTCGGAATTTTTGCCCCACTTTACCTTGATTCAGTATTCACAGGCAACACCTACCGGTATGGTAAAAATTTTCCAAAATTCGCCGTACCCGGTCTTGATTTTGTGCAGGGCGCACAGATTGCACTGGACAGTTTACCGATGCTCTACGGAAACATTGATGCCAGAATTTATGATTCCAAATCTTATGTGCAGGATATCCCTTCACTTATCCGCAACAAAGAACTGGACAGTTTAGACCTCATCATCGGCTCGGTAAAAGAGGATGAATTCAGTCAACTTGCCAACTTTGCCAAACAAAAGAATATCCCGTTCATTTCGGCCACGCATCCTAATGATGGCGGCACTACCAATAACCCGTTTTTGGTGATCGTGAATTCAACGCTTAAGGCCCACTGCGAGGCTATTTACAGTCACCTCCTGCAACAACACAGTACGGATAGGATTTTCCTTGTGAGAAAATCCGGCGCACAGGAAAATGCTGTCGCTGCATATTTTAAACAGATCAATGAACCGGACGGCAAACCATTATTAAAGATTGAAACCGTTAATGCAGACACAGATTTTAATGCATTAAGAAGCAAGCTGGACAGCAACAGGAAATCTGTATTTATAGGTGGCAGTTTAAATGAAACATTTGCGAACAACCTCGCTATGTTCAGCCAGGGCATCAGCAAAAAATACCCGGTGTTACTTATCGGCATGCCTAATTGGGATGGTTTCAGCACCCTGGTTAAAAACAAAAAATTAAAGGATTTCCCGATTTATTACAGCACGCCTTTTTTTAACTACAAGTGGGATAATTTCAGCAGGCAAATCAAAGAGATCTACCTCGCAAAGTATAAAGGAGTACCATCTGACCTTACCTACAAAGGTTTTGAAACAGTTTACCTGTTTACCAAACTTTTGTCGATGCACCCGAATGATTTTATGAGCAATCTAAATAATCATCCTTATAAAGTGTTCAGTGATTATAAATTTAAGCCGGTGTTCATTAACAAAAAATCTGAAGTGCCGGATTACTTTGAAAACAAAAATCTTTACTTTGTAAAGATCCTGAACGGTAAGCATACAAGGGGTTGGTAAACATGTTGGATCACTACGTTCTGCCGAAAGGATTGTAGCCGCTCACCCCCCAATGGGATTGGCAGGAGTGAGGCCCTGATGCTGATAGTAATCCATTGTTGGTACTCTCCCCCTCTCATTATTTGTTAAGCCGTAAAAGGACTGGGAAAAGCTTGCTTTTACGCACAGTTCATGTTGGCTGTAGGCATACCTTGTTTGTAACCTTTTACTTTAGTGCCCATAACTAAATTCAGTCATGAGCTGGCCTTCCTTAACTCTTTTCAGTGCTGTAAGGCTACATCTGAAGGATCTTCCTGCTTTTGGCCAACTGGTTTTTAACGGTTTCTTCTTCTCTCTTTTCTTCACGCAATACACACATCATTAATGAATTAACGAATACCTGCTAATCTACGACGAACACCATTGATGAGTGTAGATCTACTTTGTGTTTAAGTGGCTTTCTTTTAAACGGAATATTTGTAGAAAAACAGCTGAAATTTAGCTAACTTAAAGTAGAATTTGCAGGGTACTATTCAAAACCGGGTTACCCGCCCTTTTTGAAAAGATTTGAAATTTCTTAAATGATTTATGTCACTGAAGGCACTATATGGGGCAGTTTTTGCACTTTTAGCCTTTCTGCTTTTTCATTCCTGCAAGAAGGAATATTCCTGTGAAGGGTGTCAAGAGCAAAACAAAGCTCCCCTTGCTGTGGCAGGCCCAGATACCGTCATCACTTTACCAACGGATAGCTTTATGCTTGATGGCAGCAAGTCCAGCGACCCCGATGGTACGATAAGTGCATGGCAATGGACGAAAGTTTCCGGGCCTGCGTCGTTTACCATAGTGAGTGCCGCATTAGCTAAAACAGTTGTCAAAACTTTAAAAGCGGGTGTTTATCAGTTTGAACTAACTGTGAAAGATAATGGTGAACTTTCTGCAAAAGATACAATGATGATTACAGTAGGTTCTGTACTTACCAATCACCCGCCTATTGCTTGTGCGGGAGCTGATAAAACCATCACGCTGCCAACTAACTCAGTAGCGCTTAATGGTAGTTGCTCAACTGACCCGGATAATAATATTATCGCTTATCAATGGACAAAAATTGCTGGTCCTTCATCATTCAGTATTACCAATGCCAATTCTGTACAAACACAGGTAAGCACTCTTATAGAAGGCGTGTATCAGTTTGAACTGAAACTTACCGATGCAGATGGATTAATTGATAGAGATACACTGCGAGTTATTGTAAATGCGGCATCAACAACAGTTGCTTGTGGCAACATTAACAGGCCAATTGTAAATGCACATTTGATACGTCTGGGCACGCTTTCTGAGGCACGATCATTGATATGTGTTGCTACTACCGGGAACAAAATTTTATTTAACGGGGGATTACTTGCCAATTGCGAAGGTTCAAGTAAGGTCGATATTTATGATATTGCTGCCAATACCTGGTCTGTTGCAGAAAGACCTCTGGGTCCCGTCTCAAATGGTTCGGGAGATTTGAATATGGCGGTAGCTGTTAACGGCAGCAAAGTATTTTTTGCAGGAGGCGATAATCTTTTCCGCTGTACAGATTATATTTCGAGTACCTTACTCACTTACGATGCAACCACCAATATATGGGATATTTTGGCAACATCCATCACCGGCCTTAATATTGCAGCAGCATCAGTTGGTAATAAAATTCTTTTTGCAGGAGGAGAAGCGGAGCTCTTTCCCAGTCGTGCTACAAAAGTGGATATCTATAACCTTACTGCCAACTCCTGGTCAAGCGCTTCACTAAGCGAAGAGAGAAAGTATGGGCATGCGGCCATAAGTGTCAATAACAAAGTATATATCGTAGGAGGAGTCGGGGCAAATGGCTTATTATCGACAATTGATATTTACGATAATGCTACCAACGCCTGGTCAACTGCCAACATGCAAAAAGGAAGAGCTGTCTTTGGCGCTATTGCCGTGAACAATAAACTTTATTTGGCAGGGGGGTTAAAGCAAGCTTCTGATTATATTTCTGCTACCTGTGAAGTGGAAATAATAGATCTAAATACAGGGGCCAGCGTCATAGAATTTTTATCCCGTCCCGCAAAATGGAACGTAGACCTTGGGCAAAATATCGTATTGAAAAATAACAAGATCATTTTCCTTCAGTTTGATGGCGGTGCAGATGCCGATAAGTTTGATATCTACGATATTAATACAAATAGTTGGTCAATAGGTGTGTTGCCGCATGCTATACCAACGGACGCATCTGTACTTTCAGTGAACAATACGATTTATATAGCTGGTGGTTTAGTGAATGGAACTTCATCCGACCAGGTTTGGAAGCTGGAATTTTAATATTTACTCACTTTTGCAAATAGACTAAGAACTGCTTTTTGTATTGATTTCTTCTCTTAGTGGAACATTGTTTTCCTTTTTTGACTGCAGAGTTAGCATGTGAAGTATGTCAACAAAGATTCACTAATCCCTTGCTGCTGCAGGAACGGTTAGTATGTTAATCACATACAAAGTCTTCATTTCGGCAGCGCTTACTGGTGGCAGCTTGCTGCTGGAACGGGGATAAATAACGGTAGGAATAATATATACCTGTTTCAGGACATGACGAAAAAAGAAGGAGATACTTTGCGCAGTGTATGCTCCCCCAAAAATAGTACGTTTTAAAAGTAGACTGAATTCTTAACTTTAAAAACGTAAAATATGAAAACAAGTCAATTTAGTCCCACACAAATTGCCAGTATTCTTAAGGAGTTTGATAATGGCAAATCCGGAGAGGGGATTAACCGTGAACACGGCGTAAGCAAAGCATATTTATATAAATGGCGGCAGCGCTATGGTGGAATGGAAGCCAGTGAGCTGAAGCGAATTAAAGCGCTTGAAGAAGAGAATGCCCGGCTAAAAAAGATGTATGCCAACCTTGCGATGGAGTTAGATACTGCTAAATACATCATTGAAAAAAAACTTTAAAGCCTTGCGATAAAAGAAGGATCATGTTCGATTTTTTATTTGTCAACCGGACACGCTACCGGGTAAAAATAATAAAGCCGAAGATAAATTCTACAGCCTCCACGGCCCTTTGTTACTCCTTGCTGACTGATCTTTTTAACCGGCAATAACTCACGAATATTCTTTAATTTTAATGAGTGGCATACCCCATTGAACTTATCCTGTCGCGCCAACTGGCAGAAGTGTTGGGCATGCCGGTGTTCCTGACCGATACCGGGGGCAACCTGCTGTTTTATAACGAGCCGGCCGAGGACATCTTAGGCAAGCGTTATGAGGACACCGGCGAAATGCACGTAGATGAATGGGGAACTGTTTTTAAAAATAAAGATGACGAGGGCAATCCCATTCCATCCGAAGAGCTGCCATTAGTGAAAACGCTGCAGAACAGATTACCTTATCACAAAACATTTTGGATAGAAAGTATGCGCGGACAGTCAGAACGAATATCCGTAACATCCTACCCCATCATCGGCAGGGCAGAAACCTTTTTAGGAGCCATTGCCATTTTCTGGAGATCACCGAAATGAATATAACCTTATGGGGCGTACGGGGTTCCATACCCACCACCAGCCCCGATACCAAAAAGTATGGAGGTAATACATCCTGCGTGGAAGTGCAGGCAGATAGGTGTTTGCTTGTGCTGGATGCGGGAAGCGGCATACAGGTACTGAACCGAAGTGAGAACGTGAAGAATAGCCGCATCGATATTTTACTGACCCACCTGCACATGGACCATATCCAGGGCCTTGGTTTTTTTTCACCGCTTTTTAACCCGGCAACCGAAGTGCATATCTGGGGACCCGCCGGTAACACGCTAAGTTTACGGACCAGGCTGGGGCGTTATTTTTCACCGCCGCTCTTCCCGGTATATTTCCGGAACCTCACCTGCCGCTTAATTCTTCACGAAATAGCGGAAAGCAGTTTCACTATTGGTCCTTTCACCATTCAATCGGATTACGTGATCCATCCCGGCCCCACGGTTGGCTTTCGTATCCAACACCAGCGGGGCGTATTTGCCTATATTCCCGATCATGAATTTGCTTTAGGCTGTGATGTTTATAATTTGAAAGACCTTCGGTGGCTCTCCGGCAGCGGGTTAGCGTCGGGTGCAGACATACTCCTGCATGATGCACAATACACTTCAGAAGAATACCATACAAAACAGGGATGGGGACATAGCTCGATGGAAGATGCTATTCAATTTGCCAGGTTAAGTGAAGTAAAAAAGTTGCTGCTTACTCATCATGATCCCCTGCGCTCAGACAAACAGCTGCATTTAATTCAAAAACACCTGAAGGAAAAAGTTGGGGCCGCAGTTGCCTTTGATATGGCGGCTGAAGGCACAACATTTGAATTATAGTTTTTACAAACCGACCTATAATACATTCCCTTATTTACTACAACATGTGGGCCGGCGTATCCTACGGCGGCAGCAGCGATGATTGAATCATTTGCAGCAAGAAGAACCCGATGCTGCAGTTGAAAAATCCCGAATCGGTTCGGGACAGTGACATCAACTTTTTGCAGTTTATTTATGCTTCCCCCGGGGTCGCGGTCACATATAGCCGAAGCAGCGACGAGGAAAAATTATTTTGATTACCTCTTGCCTTTATAACTTCCTCGTATTAAATTAGTGTCTCACCTGCTACCTCTGTACTATCTCTGCGCTAAATAGCGTAGAGATAGCAATTATAAGTGGGAGATGGGTGGGCTTTGATAGGGTGGAGACCAGGCTTCGCCCGGGGGCATCCTGGATTAAACCTGGCAGTTCCCGTTGCACTGCAGGCCGTCTAAAACCTGGCCAGCGACTACGGCCATATGCTACGTCCACTTATAACTATTTATTAAAACATTTGAAACGCTGCATTTAGCGATCAGTTTTTCCGGCGGCCTCCACCTTCTTCTCCTCCAGGCAAGGCCCCACTTGAAATATTTGGAGCGATTCCTGTATAGATTTCACTGCTGAAGGGATTCATTTAACTTTTTTTATGCCATTAATAGAATTTACAGAAGAGGGCCTATACTGCCGGCAAGGCAATTTTTATATTGACCCCTGGAAACCGGTGGACTACGCCGTGATAACACATGCTCACAGTGATCATGCCCGATGGGGAAATAAGGTATACCTCTGCCAGCATTTCACCAAACCGATCCTTGAGTTAAGGCTCGGTCCCAACTTATATCAAACCCTGGACTGGTATGAAACCGTTTCCATGAATGGGGTAAACATTTCATTTTATCCGGCCGGCCATATCATCGGTTCTGCACAGGTAAAAGTGGAATACCAGGGAGAAGTATGGGTGGTGAGCGGAGATTATAAAACGGAGGACGATGGCATCAGCACGGCCTTTGAGCCGGTAAAATGCAATGTATTTATCACCGAATCTACTTTCGGGCTACCGATTTACCAGTGGAAAAACCAAGCCCTCATTTTCGATGAAATGAAAACCTGGATATCCGAAAACCAGGCAGAAGAGAAAACCAGTGTATTCATTGCTTACAGCCTGGGCAAAGCCCAGCGCATCTTAAAACCCCTGGCTGAAACAGGGTTGCCGATCTATGCACATGGAGCGGTATATAATGTACACCAGGCATTGGTCAACAGCGGCTGGGATCTGCCGGAAGTCAAACGGGTAACACCGGAAACCACAAAAGACGAATTAAAGGGCAGTATAGTCATTGCTCCTTCAAGTGCAGAAGGTTCGCCGTGGATGAAAAGGTTTTATCCTTATGCCACCGGTATCTGTAGCGGGTGGATGCAGGTAAGGGGTAATGTACGCAGGAAAAATGCTGACGCAGGATTTGCCTTAAGCGACCATGCAGACTGGGAGGGCCTTCTTTCTGCGGTGAAAGCAACAGGCGCCCAAAAAGTTTTTGCGACCCACGGTTTTCAATCTGCGTTTAGCCGTCACCTGAATGAACTTGGCATTGAAGCGGGTGAGGTGAAAACGGCCTTTGGTAATGAAGAAGAAGAAAGCATCCCCGATTCCTCACAAAACCCGGAGCCATGAAAGAATTTGCTTTGCTCGTGCAGCTGCTTGCCACAAGCACCAAGACCAATAAAAAATTACAGGCCATCCAGGATTACTTCAGCACGGCAAGTAATGAAGATAAGGTTTGGGTGATCGCATTGTTCACGGGGCGTCGGCCTAAACGGTCTGTGAACTCGGCTATCCTGCGATTATGTTGCCGGGAAGTAACAGCTTTATCGGAATGGTTGTTTGAAGAAAGTTGTCACACTGTGGGAGACCTCGCTGAAACCATCGCACTGCTGCTTCCCGTA
>JAKFCK010000597.1:0-15637 GCA_036676685.1 Chitinophagaceae bacterium
TGATCCGAGACTGCCGTAGTCTGTACCATTGTCGTTTCCAACACCGGATACTAAAAAGTAGTACGTGCCTGCATTGAGCGTGGTATCAAAAACAACACTCAGTGTGTTTGCCGGATTGTATGTTCTTACCAGTGTGTTGCCGTTGTATAACTGTACCTGTACATCAAGGTTGGCCCCAGCATTAGCGCCTACACTGAAGGGTACCGCATCCATATGGAAAGCCCTGCTTTGTGAAACAACCATTTTAAAAGCGTCTTTATCCGTAGAGGTAGTAATGATACCATCCTTTACGAACGAAGTACCTACTGCTGTCGTGTTCGTGTTCATGGTTTCTGTGTAGTCGTCCGCCCTGTATGTAAAGCCATTTTGACTCGTAATGATCGTAAGGTTATCCTGGGTAGCTGCGCAACCCGAAGGAGTTGGGCCATTATTCCAGCCGGTCATGTTTTTGTAATAGCTGTTACCCATTACCGGTGCCCAGCTGGTTTCTCCTGATCCCGTACCAGTATTGTATGTTTCCAACAGGTTACAACTGTTATCATACTTGGTCTGGTGCGACAAGCCAAGGGTATGACCACTTTCATGCGTAACACATTCTGCCACATATTTCGAACTATTGTTCAGCCTGTCACTAAATACAAAAGCAGGGGTATCATCACTCCATGTAAAAGAACCTGTATAGGCAATTCCACCTACACCTGTTCTCCATGCGCTTGTCGGCGTGATAATGATCCTCACTCTCCTGTTTAAGGGTTTGATATTGAAAGTATCAAGATCAGTGGTTATGCTAACGTTGAAGGGGCGATAATCTTCAGCTACGCGGTTGAAAATCTCTGTGATCTGCGTGCTGCTTAAAGCTGCGGGGCTGCAATTAAGTGTATTGCCACCATTCCAGTAACCGGAATTCACCACCTCACCGTCGAAGTCCAGATAGATTGTAGCAGTGGCCGTTGGTAAACTGGTAAGTTTTGGAACCTGTGCCAGCAGGCCGGCTGGTAAAGCCATGGCTATGAAACATAAGAGTTTTAAGGTAAAGTTTTTCATAATCTTTTGTTTTGGTATCAGGATGGAAATTGGATATTGGTCCCAGGTCGTTAGAGTTTGCATTCGTCAAGCACCTTGTCAGTTTCAAACTTTTGAAGCTCGTAAGTGCCACCATCTGCTTTTGTTAGAACAAAACCGTCAAAGGCACGTTCATTTAATATGCGACCTGTATAAGATATGCTGCGATCTTCATTTAAAATCCTCGATACCTGGAAGATAGCATTACCAAACATTGCTGATCTTACGATAACAGTCTGAAGGTTGGCATATTTTGATTCATTACTTATTACCCTGCATGGGAAAGTGAATTGGGCGTTAAACTCCAGCACGGTTTCCTGGTCCCTGTTTAAAGTAAAAAAAGTTCGTAGTAAAGTCTCGGAAATCGCAATGGAAGTGGGCAGGTGCGCAAACATTTTAGGTTTGGCTGTGGTATTGGCCTGGGCGAAAACCGACCCATAGGTGCATAGGCATACCATTAGCATACACATGGTTTTTCTTGCGGATAACATGTTCGTGGTTTTATTGAGGAAAAATTGGATACCTGTTCTACAATAAGAAACGCAGGAACATTTCCCTTAGTATGCAGGGATAAAAAAATTTTTCAGAAAAACCGCGGGAATCCTAGTATTGATTGGTGGAAAGCATGACGAGCGTGCAGGCTTCCATCACCTTAATACCTTTAGCTTTTGCAAGTTCGGCTAATTCATCATTTTCGGTACCGGGATTAAAAATTATCCGCCGGGGTGCCAGCGAGAGGATATAATCATAATAGGGTTGCTGATTGGTCGGATTCAGGTAAAGGGTAATCGTATCCACATTATCAAATGGGGGAGTGCCGGTGTTGATTTCTATATTACTCACTTTACCCTCTCTTTTTCCAATGGCCAGAACGGGGTGGCCATGCGCATTTAACCTGTGCATAGCCAGGTAACTATACCGCTGAGGATTTGCTGAAGCACCAAGCACCAATGTGTTTTTACTACTCATAATATTCATTTTAAGAACCTGTTTTCCAATTCCGGTGTGGGGATCATACAGGTTTCTTTTTTTCCAAACCACCGATAGCGGTTTTTGGCGATCCAATCGTAGATGCCATCCCGGATAAATGTAGGTACAAAAATAAAGCCACCTAAAATCTTTGCTATACCACTTAATTGCCTGGCGGCCCTGATCGCTGCCGTTGATTTTGTAAATGCCGTGTTTTGGTCTATTAATACAAAGGAATCAAAATCGGCTTGCTTCAAAGCATATTTTGCTAAGAGCTGCTGGCCTGTTTCGCCCTGGAGAGAGGCAAACCTGAACAAACCTTTTGGATCATGCCGGATCACATACTGTACAGCTGCGTTACACAGGTTACAAACGCCATCAAATAATATAACCGGGTTATCACTCACAATGCAATTTAGAATAAATGGTATTGCTTTCTTTCACAACCGGCGACAATTTCAGCAAAAGCATCTCCTATTTCTATAAAACGGAAACGATAGCCTGACTGTAGCAACCTCGTAGGTATCACCCACCGGCTTTTTAATAACAACTCCGTTTCCGTGCCAATAAAACCTGCACCCAATTTCAGCATCCAGGCATAGGCAGGCAGGCCAAATTGATGTCCTGTTACACTTCGCAGGGTCTGCATAAAAACAGCATTCGTTACCGGGGCAGGGCTGCAACAATTATAGACACCTTCCATATCCGGGTGGGCCGCCACCCATTCGATGATGCTACAGGTATCGGCTATATGAATCCAACTGTACATCTGGCGGCCATTACCCTGGCGACCTCCCAGGCCAAACTTTAATAAATTAAAATAAGGTACAATTACGCCGCCGGACCCCAGTGTAACTGCCATGCGTAACGCTACTTTCCTGGTGAAAGGCGTGGGCTGATCAAAAAAAGTTTTTTCCCAGCTTTTACAAACCTGCACACTAAAATCATTTTCGATCTCGCCGGTAAATTCGTCCTGCGGCCGGTCTGTGGCATGGCGATAGATTGTTGCGGAAGAAGCATTGATCCAAAGTTTAGGTGGGTCAGTTGACTTGCGAATGGCTTCACCAAGCGCAGCAGTAGACCGTGTACGGCTTTCAAAGATGGCTTTTTTATTTTTTTTGGTGTAGCGGCAGTTTACCGTTTTTCCGCATAAATTGATGATCATCGAGGCGCCCTCGATGACTTTCGCCCACCCGCCATGGTGAGTGGCATCCCAGGTTACATACCGCACAGATTTATCCGCGCCTGTTTCCCTGGACGCGCGGAATAGATTTGTCTGTACGTTTTTTATACCACGTGTGAGCACAATAACCTCATTGGTCCCGCTAAAATATTCTACCAGGGATTCACCGATGAAGCCTGTGCCCCCGGCGATAACGATCTTTTGCTTTTTCATTGTCAAAAATTATTTTGCCAGGAATATGCACCGGCTGAAGGGGGCTAAAACCGCCATCCTGCAGGAGGTTACTTCCCCGCTACTTTATGAATGGACCTGTAACGCTTTACGTTTGTTCTCCTCCATTGCCCTTTTACGAAGCGTGAAAAAGATATACAAATTCAGGAAATGCATACCGCCCAGTATGAGAATGATCAGGCCGGTTTTAACGCTAAGGTTCTCCAGGACCTCCTGTATATTGCTGATACCTGATGTGATCTGAAGCGTATACACTGCATAGCCCAGGTTCACGAGATAAAATCCCACGAGCAGGAGATTATTTACGCTGTCTGCCAGGTCTTTGTTGCCGTGGAAAATATCATAGAGAAATATCTTTCCGTTCTTGAATAGTGATCTGGCCACCCAAATCGTAAGGCATAAACTGGTCAGAAGGTATAAGCTGTAGGTAATGATGATGTAGTTCATCGTTTTATTTTTTATGGTGAATAATTATTTAAGCAGGGCAAGTGGCCTTTGCATTTTCACATATACTTCTATATAACAAAGCCTGGTGTAATACAAGGCCATAAAAGGCGCAGCAAACAACAATGCAAAAAGTTCGATATATAACACAGGATAATAAAGCATACCCAAAATTGCCAAAGCAATAATAACCGCAACTACCCTGTGATAATTCAAGCGGGCACCGCCTTTGTTTGTAAACCAACCATTCCAGGTGTGGATTATCATGCTCACGCATTGCCAGCCGCCGACTAAAAAATACCCGTAGAAAAAAGTATCATCAAGCCTGATAAGGCTGTATACCAAAGCAATGATGATGAGCGCCAGGCTGATCCAGCAATCGATTAATTTGAACTTTTTCATAAACCGTAAATTTTAAACTTTCAGAAAATAGTGAAATATTTTACGAAATAAAAAGCCGTTTTACCGGCTTGATGTTTGTTTACTTAAACATTTTTAAAATGCTGCCTGTAAACCAGTTTTCTTCTGCTTTAATCATTACATCAAGTGTTTTATCGGCTTGCAGTCCGAGTTTTTTAATGCTACTGATTACCTGGGTGAATTGTTGCACTTCCTTATCTTTTTTATCCCCGTCAATATTTTCCAATTGGCCCAGCAGTTTGATCATGGGATCCAGTTCTCTTTTTTTTCTTTCCTTAATAATTTGTGTAGCCACCTTCCAGATATCTTTTTCTGCAGTGAAATACTCCTTCCTTTCACCGGATACGATCACCCGGTCCACCAATCCCCAGCCAATTAATTCGCGTATGTTCATATTTACATTGCCCCGGCTGATGCTCAGCTCCTCCATCATATCATCCTGGGTGAGGGGAGTGGTGCTTACCAACAGCAAAGCGTGTATCTGTGCCATCGTGCGGTTGATCCCCCACTGCGTGCCGAATGCTCCCCAGCTGCTGATAAATTGTTGTTTGGCTTCTGTAAGTTTCATGATGTAAATATAGAAACTGTTTCTGAAGTTTCAAAATATATTGAAAATTAAATTCCATTTTTTCGGTCATTCACTTTTCCAGTGGAGGATATCGATCCGTGCATTAATGCTGTAATCAGAGGAGAGCCTTAATTCATATTTGTCCCTGCCGGCCCGGATGGTCAGATAAGCAGTATTGGGTGGAATGGTCCCGAGATTATTGGCCATTAATTCAATGCTGTGGATGCTGTTCGGGGTATAGATCGGGAGGATCATTTCAAAAGGCTTAAGGGCCAGGCCCAGCTGGTTGATAATGATGCGACCATTATGAAAAACAGTTACCGTATCCTGGTCGATCTCGCCATTATCGTGCAGAAATAACCTGAGGGTATCAGCGGATGTTACAATCGTATTGATGATTTGCGAACTCCTGGATCTTCTTAGTTCGTCCAACATAGCAAGTTTTCTTTCAGCAGGATGTAAACTATCTAGCCCGGTTGCGGGGGCTGACCGGGGGGAGATCTGCAGCTCAGCGTTGACCGGCCGGGGTATGAGTTTTGCGGCAATTAAAGTTGTTGTATCATACCCTGCGGATACTTTTTTGTAGGTTATGGGTATGCCTAGCCCGAGGGATAACAATCTTACCACCGCCTGTTTCGGTGATGCTTTTCCGTCTAGGTATTCGCTGCCGTTTTTTCGGTAATATTTGAGCTGGTAACTACTGAGGCCATGCGCAAAGGTTCTTTCAATAAAATCGGTATTGACCCCTCTTAACCTTCCCGTGGAGTCATTATACCTGCCAACAAAGTTTGCCTTACAAAACCCAGGTCCCGTATCATATGTATAACCAAAACAGGAATCATTGATATGGATGATCACTAATTTACAATTATTATTAATGCCTTCCCATGTGCCGGTGAGATCCTGGGCCCGGGACCCGACGCACAGGAAAAAGAGTAGGACGGATAAAAACAAAAATTTCATGCCTAAAAATAAAAAAGCGCCGGCTTAATGCCAACGCTTGATAAAATAATTGAGGGAAGATCACACCAGCATCATCACCGGGTTTTCCATGTATTTCTTTAATGTTTGCAGGAAGGCTGCTCCCACGGCTCCATCTACGCTCCGGTGGTCACAACTCAAGGTGAGTTTCATCACATTGGTTACTGCAAAGCCATCTCCTTTTTTCACAACAATTTCTTTGATCCTTCCCACGGCAAGGATAGCACTATCCGGGGGATTAATAATTGCCGTAAATTCCTCTATATCCATCATACCCAGGTTGGATATGGTGAATGTGTTCCCGCTGAATTCATTGGGCTGAAGTTTTTTATCTTTTGCTTTTGCATACAATTGTTTTGCATCAGCGGCTATTTGAGAAAGTGATTTTTGATCAGCAAAGCGGATAACCGGCACGATCAACCCTTCAGGCATCGCTACGGCAGACCCGATATGGATATGGTGATTCTGGCGGATGAACTCACCCATCCAGCTGCTGTTCACATCAGGGTGTTGGCGAAGTGCCACCGCACAGGCTTTGATGAGCATATCGTTAAAGGATATCTTCACGGGACTCACATCATTCATGGCCGTACGTGCAGCCATAGCATTATCCATGTTTACTTCCATGGTCAGGTAAAAATGAGGGGCGCTGAATTTACTCTCACCAAGGCGACGGGCAATGACCTTTCGCATTTGCGTAAGCGGAACATCAGTAAAACCTTCCTGTCCGGCCGCAACAAAGGCTGTCACAGCTGCAGCAGCAGGAGCACCTGGTTTAGCAGCTGCTGCCTCTTTTTTTGTTTCTGTCGCAGGAGTGTAACTGTCAATATCTCTTTTGGTAATTCTTCCGCCATCACCGCTTCCGCTCACATTTTTGAGGTCGATGCCTTTATCTGCTGCCAGTTTTTTGGCAAGCGGAGATGCTTTAATCCGGCCGTTTGACTCGGCGGCAGGTTGTGTTGCTTCGGGTTGCAGTGGAGCTGCAGCAGTCTCAGCTGCCGCTGCAGGTTGTTCTGTTTTTTCCGCGACCTGTGCAGCACCGCTATTGCTTCCTGCTTTTTCGGCTGCCACATATGCGCTCACATCGGTACCCGGCTTGCCCACTATAGCAATGATCTCGTTTATTTTTGCAGCCTGCCCGGCTTCCACGCCTACATATAATAATGTACCTTCTTCATAACCCACTACTTCCATTGTAGCTTTATCTGTTTCCACATCAGCCAGCACGTCATCTGCTTTTACCACATCACCCACTTTTTTGTTCCATGACACAATTTTTCCTTCTGTCATCGTATCACTTAGCAATGGCATCCGTATTTCTTTAGCCCCTTCGGGAAGGGTGACTTTCGCGGGTTCTTTTTTGTCAACCGTTGCCGCAGGCGCGGCAGCCGGGGCGTCCGTAGATGCCGTAGCAGCCCCGGCAGGTGCCGTTTCCGGAGCTTTTGTTGCAGCGTTTCCATCCCCTTCCAGCAGCGACTTATAGTCTTCACCTGCTTTGCCCACAATGGCGATGATCTGGTTTACTTTTGCAGCCTCTCCCTCCGGAACACCAATGTAAAGCAAAGTGCCATCCACATATCCATTCACTTCCATCGTGGCTTTGTCTGTTTCCACATCAGCCAGCACATCGTCCGCCTTTACCGCATCCCCTACTTTTTTATTCCATGCTACTATTTTACCTTCAGTCATTGTATCGCTCAAAAGCGGCATGCGAATTACTTCTGCCATAAGATTGTTCCTTTTGATTTTTTTAAGAAGCCCGAAATTAATGCAAAAACAGGATATCTGTTAAGCATATTCGGTTTTACTCACTAAAAGATGATTACCTGTTGCATTAGTAATCCAGTTCCAGCCGTATCCGGTCTTTCAACAGTTTGATATTGGGGTATTGCTCGATCATCTGCTGGTACTTTTCTTTGGTGTTTAATGGCCGCTCGCCGGGTTGCTCCTCCTCAACGAGTGCCATTACGTGAATCTGGTAGGTAAGGGTTCGGTTGTTAAATTTATTCATGAGGTGTTCGATCAAACCCGGCCGTTCGGTTTCTATAAATTTTTGCTGCATGGTATTCCCGGTGTTGATGCGGAAACTATTATCATCTATCACCACCAGTTCTGCCATTTTAAATATCGTGACCGAGGAGTGATTTTTTTTTGCCTTTAACACCTCGATATACTCTGCCCAGGCGGCCTGCAAAGTTTCTGTAGTGATGGCCACGCTTTGGCTGCCGCCAAGCCCATTCTGCTGGGCTAACTTTTCCCGGATCTTTTTTAATGATCCAAAACTTGTCTTTGGGGTGATGGATTCGGCGGCTGGGGCAGCAACCTTTTCCGGCTGGGAGGGCGGCACATCCATATTCACTGCTTCCCGTACCGGCTTATCCACTATCAACGATGCCGGGGGTAAAGAGGGGGCAGCTGTTGGTGCAGTGATGTCTTTGACCGCAATCGGCACCAGGCTCCTGAAAGCGACTGGTTTATTTTCAGCTATTGCTTTTTTTTTAGTGAAACCGGTGTCCGATTGTTGCAGTTCAATCGCCTGCTGCAGGTAACTGAGTTTGATGAGCACCATTTCGGTGAAAAGTTTTTTATTCCGGGCCATTTTGTAGCCCATGCCCGCTTCGCTCAACAGGTTTAGTGCGGCGAGTATCCACCCCATGTCGGTTTTCTGCGCCCACAACAGGTACTTTTCTTTAAAGTCATCGGCAACTTCCAGCAGGGTGACCGCTTTTGGGTCCTTACTCACCAGCAAATTCCTGGTGAATTCTGTAAAACCTTCCAGGAAACTATCGGCCTCAAAACCTTTTTGCAGTATAGTATCCAACAGGACGAGGGCATCACTTAATTGTTGTTCCTGCAGGAACTCCAGCAGTTTAAAATAATAGTCTTCATCAAGTATGTTCAGGTGTTCCAGGGTATTTGCATAGGTGAGATGGCCATCTGTGAAACTTACGATCTTATCCAGGATACTCAGGGAATCTCTCATGCATCCTTCACTCTTTTGCGCTATTACGTGCAGGGCAGTCTTTTCTGCCGAAATATTTTCTTTTTCACAAATTTCCTGCAGGTGTTCTATAGTATCGTTAATGGTTATACGCTTAAAGTCGAAGATCTGGCACCGGCTGAGAATAGTAGGCAGGATCTTATGTTTTTCCGTGGTAGCAAGGATAAAAATGGCATAGGGTGGCGGCTCTTCCAGGGTTTTCAGGAAAGCATTAAAGGCAGCAGCACTCAGCATATGTACCTCGTCCACGATATACACTTTGTATTCGCCTGCCTGTGGAGCAAACCGCACCTGTTCTACCAGGGAGCGGATATCATCCACAGAGTTATTACTGGCGGCATCCAGCTCATGAATATTCATGGACGTGCCCGCATCAAAAGATATGCAGCTGGGGCAGGTATTGCATGCCTCGCCGTCGGGCGTTTTGTTTTCGCAGTTAATAGTTTTGGCAAGTATTCTTGCACAGGTAGTTTTGCCAACTCCCCGGGGCCCACAAAACAGGAATGCATGCGCCAACTGGTTGTTGTTAATAGCATTTTTTAAGGTAGTGGTGATATGCGACTGGCCCACAACAGTGCTAAAATTCTGCGGCCTGTACTTCCTTGCTGAAACGATGAATTTGTCCATGGTGAGTTGATCAGAAACTATGGTAGTGATATCTTCAAAGATAATTAATGATTGGCAAGGGATTATTTTTTCTAGCTCAATATCGGGTGACGGTGGAATTCTTTTGTCCGGTCAAACAGGTAGCGGTAAGTAGAAAGGTTGCGGCTCCTGGTGGAAGCACCCAGGCTGCCGGCTATATTCAGCATTTTTGGGTTAAAATCGCCGATCCATTGCATTTCGTAATGTGTATATGGCACTGCCGCTGTTTGCAACAGTTTAGCAGCTTCTGCAATAATATAGGCATCCACGCCTTTGCCCTGCCAATCGGGCACCACCCCAAAAACCAAGCCGGTGAAACGGGTATTTTTCCCGAATTTTTGCAGCCACAAAAATTTCAATTTCTGCAGGAGGCCAAATTTACCGTTGAGTTTTTTGAACCATTGGTTCAGATCCGGCAGGTTAATGAAGATAGCCACGGGATCATTTTTGTAATAGGCAAACCAGACTATACGTTCATCGATGACCGGCTTTAATTTCTTAAACATTATGGAGGCCTGCTCTTTGTTCATTTGTTTGAGACCCCCATGGCCTGCCCATGCTTTGTTATACACTTCTGCAAAATCGTAGGCGTATTTTTCCAGGTTTTTTTTTGAGATGGTACATGCAGAAAAGTTCGGGTCCTTCGCCAGGGCGTTATGTCGTTCCCAAATTTTGGCAGAAAGGGGATCTTTTGGTTTCATATGGAAGCAGATCATATCATAAAAAACCTTGAAACCATAATTTTCAAACAGTTCCACATAATACGGCGGGTTATAGTTCATGCAATACAAGGGTTCGTAAAAACCCTTTGTCAGCAGTCCCCACCACCGATCCCTTTCGCCGAAATTTATGGGACCATCCATAGCTTCCATGCCCTGACTGATCAGCCAGTGTTTCGCATTATCAAATAAAAGATCTGCAGCTTCCTGGTTGTGTATGCATTCGAAAAAACCGATGCCGCCCGCAGGGATATTATCACCAATATTTTTGTATTTGGAATTGACGAAGGCCGCAATACGTCCGATCAATGTACCATTCTCATCTTTCAGGATCCAACGTTCTGCCTTGCCAAACCGAAAAGATTTATTTTTAGTCTTGTCAAAAACATCCATGATGTCTTTATCCAGCGGCCTGATCCAGTTGGGATCATCCTTATAAAGAACCACCGGTACTAAAAGAAACAATTTTTCGGTGCTTAGGTCTGCAACTGGCGTAATCTGCATTCTGCGAAAATATTGGATAGTGCTGTAAACAAATGATTTTAAAGAATTTCTTTTCTCAGCTGCCGGGCTGTTTTTGTCGTACCGTCATGGCTCCATCCCGGGGGCATGACCAAATACTTTAATTTGTTGAGCAGGGAGGTGTTTTTTTTAAGATCAGCCGCGATGTTTTTCCATTCGTGAAAAACTACGTTTACCGGGTTATGATCTTTTTCTATGGGTTTTGTGAGGCCATATTTTACAGGATCTGTATCCAGTTCTTTTTGGAAGGTACCGAAAATCCTGTCCCAGATAATGAGGCACATGCCCATGTTTTTGTCCAGGTAACGGATGTTGCTCGCATGGTGTACGCGGTGGTGGCTCGGGCTCACCAATACCGCTTCAAACCAGGCCGGCATTTTTTTGATATACTGAGTATGCACCAATATGCCATAGGTTTGGGTGAGAGAATACATAAATACAATGTCCAGCGGGTGAAAACCCATCAATGCCAGGGGAATGAAATAAATAAAGCGGTAGACAGGCTGAAAAACGGAAGACCTGAAGCCTGTTGTGAGGTTAAATTCTTCGGAAGAATGATGGGTGACGTGCACAGCCCAGAATAACCGGCAGTAGTGGTCTACATAATGCTCAGCATAAAAAACAAGGTCTTCCAGCAGGAATAATAATAACCAGTAGAGGTAAAGGTTTTCTACCACAAAAAACCGCTGATCATAGAACCACATCAAAACGGCGATGTAGAATAACGCCCTTAATGCCAAATCCAGGCCGGCATTCAGCAGGGTTAAATAAATGTTCTGGAGTGTACTTTTGAGGGAGTAGAAACGGTATTCCTTCCAGTGGCTCAATACAATCTCCATCCCTATCAATATACTGTATAGGGGAATGGAGAATAAGAGCATAAATGATTCCCTGGAAGAATGCATACCTGTAATAGTTTACATTTAGCGTTACCCCGTGCAGCGGAACTTTTGTATCCCACCAGGAAAGTTTTGGCTGGCGGGAAGGGATAGTACCCGTGCAAATAAGCCCTTAAACGATCATAATTTCCTTTTCCTTGGCCGCCAGGTGTTTCTCCACCAGTGCGATATGTTTATCGGTAAGCGCCTGCACTTCTGCTTCAGCATCTTTTCCTGCGTCTTCACTTAAACCCTCTTTCTGCAATTTTTTGATATCTTCAATCGCTTCTCTCCTGATATTACGCACAGAAATTTTGGCCTGTTCACCTTCCCCGTTGCACCTTTTCACAAGCTCTTTCCTTCTTTCTTCGGTGAGTGGTGGCATAAATAACCGGATACTCACACCGTCATTCTGGGGGTTAATGCCAATATTGGCAGCAATAATTGCTCTTTCAATTACTGCCAGCATGTTCTTTTCCCAGGGCTGCACAGAAATGGTACGGGCATCCAGGGCGGTTACGTTGGCCACCTGGTTTATCGCCGTAGGAGAGCCGTAGTAATCTGCAGTGATCCCATCCAGGATATTGGGACTGGCTTTTCCCGCACGGATCTTTACCAACTCAGATTCAAGGTGGTTAATAGCCTTTTGCATAGAATTGGCAGCCTCTTCCAGTACGATGTTTAGTTCTTCTGACATAAAATAATTAATTGGATGCAAATCTATAAAAATCTGTGGTTAAACAGATGGAGATTTAACACTTAAACCGGGGATACACTAAAAGAGGTGGGGAAATTATTAGTCGGCTTCCACTGATTCTGGCACAAGGCCCAGTATTTTGTGCCTTTTGATGATCTCGCCCTCTGCCTTTGGCGGAACATATGTTTGCCTTCTTTTTTGCCTGAGATAATACACAAAACTAGTAAGGCTTAGTGCCGTTGCCAATAGTATCCCTACCACGATGGTGGTGCCGAGATGCCGTAAAAAATAAGCCAGGGCGATGAAAACAATATTCAGGGATACGCAGGTTAATGTAATTTTTTTATGCGAAAAGCCCAGGTCAAGTAAAAAATGGTGAACATGGTTTCTGTCCGGGCTAAACGGAGACCGACGATCGAGGATACGTAGCCCAAATACCCTTAATGTATCAAAAAGAGGAACGATCAGGATGGCAAAACCAATTGCCGGAGAAGAAATTATCTGGAAGCCTCCGGGTTCAGTTGAGTTAATAAACTTGATCACAAGAACTGAGTTTACCAGCCCAAGCAAAAGGGATCCGGTATCGCCCATGAATATTTTTGCCGGGGAAAAATTATAGATCAGGAAGCTCAGGATGCTGCCGGACATTGCAAATGCCATCACCGCGTAGGGCATTTGGCCGATATAATAGAAATATACTCCAAACACAAGGGTAGTCAGAAACCCTAAACTACCTGCAAGGCCATCAACCCCGTCGATGAGATTAAAGGAGTTGGTGATAACAATTATCGTAAAAAGTGACAGGAATATGCTCCCGAATTTTGGTATTTCGTGGATGCCTAAAAAACCGTGCATGTTGGTGATCTGAACGCCTGCAAAATTGATGAGGATACCCGCGGCAATCAATTGCCCAACAAATTTCTTACTGGCAGAAATTACTAAAATATCATCCTTGAGCCCAAGGAAAAAAATGACCACGGCTGATGCTACAAAGTATTGTAATTCAATAGCTAAGCTGGCAGGTGTGCCCATCAGGCAAGCGATAATGAAGCCGGCGAATATACCCAGGCCACCCAAAGTTGGAATAACAGTTTTATGAACTTTCCGTTCATCGGGTTCGTCAAATAATTTTTTATCTTTTGCAATCTGAATGATGACAGGTATGGCAAAAAATGTGATGATGAACGCTAGGGCGGTGCTTAGTAAAATATTCTCCATGCAAAAGGTTTAAGTAAACCAGGTGTTATACAAATGTATTGAAATTGTTTAGTAGAAAGAATTTTTAGCGTATTTTATTGTTTTCTTTCCGTAATACATATCCAACTTATACACACGCTGCTGTATTATAACGGCTGTTTTAAAAACTTATTATAAGCTAGGTTTTTTGTTCAGATAATTTCTTTGCCGCTTTAATGATTTGAGGTACGTTTGCAACAAAATAACCCACCTTCAAAAACCTGATTTTTATGAGTGAACTTAAAGACATTGCGACCCAGATCCGCAGGGATATCGTGAGAATGGTACATGCCGTGCAAAGCGGGCACCCCGGGGGGTCTCTGGGCTGCACGGAATTTTTTACGGCTTTGTATTTTGAAGTAATGAAACACAACCCTGAATTCTCCATGGATGGAAAAGGGGAAGATATTTTTTTCCTGAGCAACGGGCATATATCACCGGTTTTTTACAGCAGCCTTGCACGCAGCGGCTATTTTCCCGTGGCAGAGCTGGCGACATTCCGGAAATTAAACAGCCGCCTGCAGGGACATCCCACTACGCATGAGCATCTTCCGGGTGTGCGGATCGCCAGTGGCTCTTTAGGCCAGGGAATGAGTGTGGCCATCGGAGCCGCCCTGGCTAAAAAGCTCAATAACGATGATCGCATAGTGTATTCCCTGCACGGTGATGGGGAACTGGATGAAGGTCAAAATTGGGAGGCGATCATGTTTGCCCCCCATAAAGGCGTAGACAATCTTATTTCAACGATAGATTACAATGGCCAGCAGATAGACGGCTCCACAAAAAAAGTTATGGACCTGGGGAACCTTCATGCCAAGTTCGAGGCATTTGGATGGCAGGTGATGGAAATGGATGGCAACGATATGGACGCGGTGATAGCTGGTTTGCAGGATGCAAGAAAACTGCTTGGCAACGGTAAACCCGTGGTCATCCTCATGAAAACCATCATGGGAAAAGGGATTGACTTTATGGAAGGTACCCACGAATGGCATGGCATTGCACCCAATGATGAACAACTGCAAAAGGCATTGGCGCAGTTGCCTGAGACGTTGGGGGATTATTGACCCCCTGGCCCCCTGAAGGGGTGAACTTAGAATGAAATATTTTCGGGATCAGCAATCTTACGATTGCTGATTTTTTATTAATGGAGTGGCGGTGTTTAATAATTAGTTGACGAAGAAGTGGGAGCTAAATGTATGGCAATGAAGTGTCGCCCTTCTCCTTAAGGAGATGTGGGTAGGAGAGGAGGTTATTATCTCAACTCCATTGGTTGCCGCGCCGCTTTAAATGCGGGAACAAGGGAGGCAAGTAAGGCGATAGCGGCCGCCGTGCCGGCCACCAGTAAAAAATCTGTGGGCACCAGTTTCACAGGGAAATAGTCGATAAGGAATGACCCTCCGTATAGTTTGATGATCTTGAATTTAATTTGGAGAAGGCAGATAACCACCGCCAACAGAATGCCGGTGCCAGCACCTATAAAACCCAGAAGCAAACCTTCACTAAGGAAGATCTTTTGAATCGTTGCCCTGCTGCTGCCCATGCTTTGCAAAATGCTGATATCCTTTTTCTTTTCCAGCACCAGCATAGTAAGTGCGCTCACCATGTTGAATGCTGCTATGATTAGAATCAGGGTAAGTACGGCGTAAATCGCCCATTTTTCCAGCCTCATTGTATTATAAAGGTTCATATTTTGCTGGTAACGGGTTTGCACTTTAAAATTATCGCCAAGCAGGTTTTGCAGGAGTAGCTGGCGCTCATCCAGGTCTTCCCCGTATTTCAGTTTAATCTCGGCAGCCGTAAATTCATTTTCTGCCAGGCCCATTTGTTGCTTGATGAACCCGATGTTGGTGATGGCATAACTATTATCAAACTCCTGCTGGATGGTAAAAACGCCTTTTGCCACGGCAAAACCCTCGCTGATGGAAGCCGTTGGATCGGTGCTGCCATTATTTTTTTTGGGTAAGATCAGTGTAAGGGGCTGGGGAGCAAAAGCTTCATTTACCGTAATGGCCGCGGCGTTCTGGAGGCCGGAGCCTATTACCAACCCTGCCTCATCCATGTTGCCGGTATCATAGCTGCCG
>JAKFCK010000598.1:0-6868 GCA_036676685.1 Chitinophagaceae bacterium
CATGGTCTTTGACATCTTCCAATGCCGGGACGGCACCTACTTCGTGGCCACACAAAACAAGGGCTTTGCGCAATGGGACATGAAAACGAACAGTTTTAAAGCCTTTGCTGCTTCTTCCCGGATCGGCCAGGTAAGTAATACGATCTATGATATCACCGAAGATGATCGGAATAACATGTGGATCGCAAGTTGGGGCGGGCTGATACAAATGGACCGGCGTACCAAACAGGTAACTTACAAAGAAAAAAATCCCCGGCTTGTTGCACAGAAACTTTATGGGATAATCAGGTTGAAAAACGCAGACAGCCTCTTACTCACGGGGGAACTAGGCCCCGCTTTGTTTTCTCTGAAAGACCAGGAGTGGAAACCCTTCCCGGCCAACCTTGGCTGGAACACCGCGTTTGTAGGCAGGTTTATGTATGAGGGCGACAACAGCAATCTTTGGATCTGCACAGTAGGGGCCGGATTGGTGACGTATAACTACAGGCAAAACAGCTTTTCCATTATTGAGCCGGTCAGAAAAATCTCCATGTACGTCAGGCATTTACTTGCCGAAGCAGGTATCTTATGGCTGGCCACCGATAATGGGATCATATTGTTTGACCCGGTTAATAACTCGGTAAAAAAGCACTTTGTGCTGGCTGGTCCAGGCCAGTCGAACGTATGTTATGCTATTCAAAAAGACAGCCAGGGCTATTTTTGGGTAAGTACCAATTCAGGCTTGTCCCGGGTGGATCCACGGACGTTCACGGTGCGCCATTACAATAACGGAAATGGCCTGAGTTTTCTTGAATACAACACCGCATGTACGTTGAAGACACCTGATGGATCCCTGCTATTTGGGGGTGTGGGGGGGATCACTAAATTCAATCCGGCCTTTCTTAAAGAAAACACTTACAGCCCGGATCCGCTTATCACCGCCCTGAACGTGAATGACAGCTCATGGAATTTTAAAAGCCCCGGCGCAAACAAACTCAGCTTTAATTACAGGCAAAACTTTTTGACCATATTTTTTGCAGTCAATAATTTTTCCAATCATAACAATAACCAGTTTACTTACCGCCTGAAAGGCCTGACGGACAACTGGACAAACTGCGGCAACCGGAATTTTGCCAATTACACCAGTCTCCCACCCGGGGACTATACCTTCCAATTGCGCTCCGCCAACAGTGATGGCAAATGGTGTGCAGGGGTCACATCTTTGAGCTTCCAAATTTTTCCTCCCTGGTGGCAGACCTGGTGGTTCAGGATGGCCGCCATCTTATTCCTTTCCGGGATGGTTATCTATTTCACCCGCAGAAGGATCAATGTGGTCCGGGATGAGGCCCATTTAAAACAAAAACTGGCAGAAACGGAAATGATGGCATTGCGTGCACAGATGAATCCTCACTTTATTTTTAACAGCCTGAACAGTATCAGGGAAATGATCCTTAATAACGAGAACCAGGAGGCTTCACACTTCCTGAGTAAGTTTGCCCATCTTATCCGGATCACGCTCGATCAATCCGGGCAGTCGTTCATATCACTGCGTGACACCATAGATTACCTGCATCGTTACGTGGAGATGGAGCAGGTGCGTAATGCAGAATTCACCTGCAGGATTTTGGCTGATGATGAGCTTGACCTCGATGACACAGAACTACCGCCCATGCTGATACAACCGTTCGTGGAGAATGCGATCTGGCATGGAGTAACCAGTAAAGAAAAAAATATTGACATCACTATAGATTTTAAAAAAGACAACAACCAACTGGCCTGCGTGATCGCCGATAATGGCATAGGCATCAATGCTTCCCTGAAAAATAAAATAAACGGCCATACCATGCATAACTCGGTAGGCATTGAAAATATTCATCACCGCATCAGGTTATTAAATGAAAAATATAACCTCAAAAGCAGTATAAGTATACAGGACAAAAAAGACATCCCCTCCCAAAATGGGCAGGGCACTATCGTCACTATCAGGATCCCACTTGAAATTTACCAATCATGACAACAACCAAAACATTATTAGTTGATGACGAACCCAGGGGACTCAGTTCCCTGCAAAAACTGTTGCAAATAAATTGTCCCGGGCTGGATGTGATCGCCCTGGCCAGCAGCGCAGAAGAGGCAAGGGAAAAGATCATGGAATTAAAACCACGGTTGGTTTTTATTGACATTGCCATGCCGGGAAAAAACGGGTTCGATTTATTAAAAGATCTTGAAAAAATAGATTTCGAGATCATCTTTGTGACTGCACATAACAGCTATGCCATACAGGCTTTTCATTTTAGTGCGGTTGACTATCTGCTCAAACCTGTGGACGAAGAACTCCTGGTGGAAGCGGTTAAAAGGGCCCAACGGAGAATAGACGAAAAAACAAGCGGCGAGCACATTGAAACGCTCATGCACAACATTGGCCAAAGAGACTCACCGCATAAGATGAAGTTATGTATCCCGTCAGTAAAAGGTTTCCAGGTGATCGACATCCAGGATATCATCTATTGTGAGGCCAGCAGCAATTATACCAATATCCATTTCACAAACCGCCCCTTCATCTGTGCTTCCCGTCCTATTCATGAATACGAGGACCTGCTGGAAGATTCCGGGTTTGCGAGGATCCATAAATCCTACGTGATCAACCTGGAACATGTAAAAGAATATTTGCGCGGAGAGGGAGGTTCCATTTTGCTTTCCAATGGAAAAGAACTGGAAGTAAGCCGGAGAAAAAAGGAGGATTTTTTAAAGAAGATGAAGACGTATTTTAAATACTGAGGGCGATGGACCATAGTCCTTGGATAATGGCCGGTTTCATGGGGAGTGCTACAATTGTATTCCCGGTGGTAAGCTGTATTACTTTCGACCCGGGAAGACGTATCCATCTTACCGCATGGTTTATATTTTAGTATCACGAACTTAATTCTTAACTCTAATCCATAATTCATAACGAACTAACCGGAATAAACGGCTATGGGACATGGATGATGCCTACTCTCCTTCAAAAACCACCGCCACCCGAAGCGCCTTTAGCCCTTTAATACCCTGCATCTCATCCAACTCAAGGTACTCTGTCTGTCGATGTAATAAATTCTTGCTCTTCAGGAAGTCGATGTATTCCTCATATTCCTGGGCCTCCTTCTGGTTGCTATAGACCAACGCGATCTTGCCGGGCTGCGTAAGGCGCTCCTGGGTATCTTTTACCAGTGCTTTGTCAATTCTTTTTTTCATTACCTCGTAACGGATATTATAGGAGCCCTCCACATCAAATCTTCGTTCGTCTTTCCTGAAACTAATTGAAATGGGCAGATTATGGACCAGTATGAGCTGGGTTGTTTGCAGGGGCACCGCAAAACCAGGGACCAAAGCATGGGTGATCCGCGCGATTTCAGCCATGGACTGCAACTGCCAAAGCCGGATATTCTTCAGGTATAACAGGTCAAAAAGTTTACCCGGCGCCATGGACTGTCCGATATAAATATTATATTCAACTCCATCCGTGCGGTACTTTTCAAAGTAATGAGGGTAGGATCTTTGCAGTCCTTCTTCCTGCTCTTCCAGGTAGCTGATAACAGCCTGGGTTATGCTGGCGAGTGTAGATTCATATTCATTCCGGTAGTGGTAAAGCGGCCCGTCAATATCATTTTCCAACTGGAAATATTTCTCCACAATTGCCTGCACATCGGGGTCACTTTTTTGCAAATGTTTAAAAACCGGTTCCACTTCAGTTAACAAAAACTCATTAATATGAATCTCAACTTCCGGAAGCAGAACCTCAGCTATGGCCAGCTGGAAATTATGATTTTTGAATTTCAACCCCTCCAGCAAAGGGAGTTGCACACGCTCCAGGAGTTTATCCAGTGTTTCATCGATAACGGCCAGTTGTTGCTTCAGATCTTTTTGCAATGCAAAACTTCTTTCCACCGAGGAGTTCCGTATGTCGATTGCGCCATAAAGCGGGTATACATTTTCAAACACAATCTTACCTGTAGCATCAGTTATTTCCTTCGTTTGGAGGTATGCCCAGGCTACTTCCGAAAACTTCCATTCAACCGAAGGTTGCAAGGCAGTAAATTTTTCCTTGACTAACTTTTCAATACGGTTATTAAATGCATCCCTGCTTTTGAGCATGGCAAGAGATAATAAAGGGATAGCCGGCTCCAGGCTCGCCATCACCTGTTGTGTTAATTGGTTGGGCAGGGATGAAGATATCTCCAGCATACCCAGTAAACCATCACTGTTTTGCATCGGGTAGTATACATAACTCCTGGTGCCATTTTCATATAAAGGCTTCAATTGCGGGGCAAAACCAAAGAGGCTTTGATCAACAATACTTATAGGCATCGGTTCAGGATTCTCTGCCTGGAACCTGATGAAATCATGGAGTTCTTTCTGGCTTTGTTCATCATCCTCTTTCCAGTGTTTGCCCAAAAGACTATGCCTTGTACAATTTTCACTAAGTAAAAAATTGTTATTGATCTTGAAAAAAGGCATTAAGCCGACTTCCACGTCATTTAAGCCAATGAGTGCATGAATCGCATCTTTCATTTCAGCAATACTGTCCGTGTCACATTCCTCCTGTCGCAACAGGATTTTCTTTAACCGCTCAAGCGATTCTGATGTAGTAATGTCCTCGGCCACCCAAACAGCAAAACCTTTTGCCTCGAAAAGATCAAGCGGCATGGCTTTTAACTGGTGATCCAGGTCCAGGATCCGGAAAGTATTTAAGCAAACAGCACAATCCTGGATAAGTGGGAGTTTTCCTTTTGCAGTAAGTTCAATGAACCGGCGATCGTATTTCATGCGGTAGTACCGCTTCATACCTGTATTAATATCATTTACCGGGAAAACCAGTTCCGGACACTCATTCAGCTTGATACCATAGAATTTTGACAGCACATGATCATATATCATGGCGCACTGGATTTCCCTGAGTTTGTCCCCGGACAGTTCTTCCGGCAACTCCAGGTGTTGTTCGTCTTTATCTATAAATAGTTTGCGGAATGGCGCGGAATAGGAAAAGATGTCAAACTGGTATGGTGCGGAAAGCGTAAAATTTGATTCGTCTTCATTGCTTACAACAGGAAAAATTGCAGTCGACAAAAATTCAAGCAGGTCCCCGTAGTTTGCCAGCTGGTCATGGCCTTCAACTGTAGATAAGAGTGCGGGATCTGATTCAAGTCTATTGATCAGGTATTGGTAGAAACCCGTGCGGCTGCCGGTTGTCGCCGGAAGTTTTTCTTTGAGGTAATTTAAAAAAGGCAAAAACGATATCTGGCTGTTTACGCCAGCAGTAGGCATCTTAATACCCGGGGCCGGGGAAAGGATCTTTATACCACGTGGCAGCGTGGACCTTAATAAAACATCTTCGATCATAGCTGCATCTTTTTATGATAAAAAAAAGCACTAAAAAATCAACTATAAAATTAAACAAAAGCGTGACTAAATGTGCAGGATTTTTTAAACCGTCCTAAATACAAAACACCCCGCCGGGCAGCAGGGTGTTTTGTTTAAATATCTACAAATTTACTTGAGGTCTTTTTGCAGTTTTTCGTTAAGGGCCACATAATCATCGTTTTTAGCTTCCCGCGCCAGTTCCATCGATTTGGTGGAAACTGCCATAGCTTCAGATTTTTTACCCTGCTTACCCAGTGCTTTAGCCTTTTGGTAGTAGATCCAGAAAGCTTTATTATTTTGTTCAATGGCTTTATCAAACCATGTAATAGCCTGGTTCAGGTCCTTCCCGTTTTCTGCATAATACATTGCTGCATTAAAGTAAGGACGGCTGTCCTTAGTCATAATCGTTTCAATCTGCTTCATTACTTTGCTGTCGACGTCAGTGGTGATGGGCAGTTCTACGTAAGTTTTATCCCACATAAGGCCCAGCTTTGCACCGTTGTCTTTAACATCGCTGAACATTGCCGTAAAGGTTTCTATAGAAAAGGGCATAGTAGTAGGTTTCACTTTTACGCGAACTACATCACTTTCAGGCTTGTAAGCCGCAGGAGAAGTTACATCCGTTTGTTTGGAGAGGATAAGCGTCCACTCGTTTGCAGACGGAATACTTAATAAGCCATATTTGCCCGGTGCAACCTTTGTGCCGCCTATAATTACCTCGTCACTAAAAGTGAGGGTAGTGGCATTATTGGCCCCCGTGCGCCAAACCTTATCGAATGGAACGAGGTCTCCGAATATTTTACGGCCTTTCATATTAGGGCGGCTGTAGGCAAGTTCGACGTTTCCAAGGCCCATATCCTGCTTAATGATCTGCGTAGTGGAGGGGGCCGGGGTCTTTAATTGCTGTGCGTTTGTAGCCGTAATGGCTGCCAGGCAAATCGCACCAAGAAATAATTTTTTCATATCCAGTTTTTTTTAGGGGTTAAAGTTAATAAACCGATGGGATAATCAACACGAAAAAACTTTTGCCGGAGCTAATCCATCCCACAGTGGGATTACCTGGCCTCTACGATATTACCCGTTTCTGCAAGCCCGGATTTCAAGAGTGTTTTTTTAGAACCTTCCAGGAGCCATAAACCTGCAAAGTAAGAAGGAAGCCCTTCTGCGGCATGTGTGAGGTCCGTTCTTAGTTCAAAATGCAAATGCGGAAAAAAGGTACTGCCTGAAGCACCGATGGCTCCAATTTCCTCCCGAGCCGTTACACGGTCTCCTGTATTCACTTTTACGCTGTTTTGCTTAAGATGGGCGTACACACTTATGGAACCATCTTCATGGGCTATGGCCACGTAATTCCCATAAAGCGCCATCGGATCTTTTGCGAGGGCCGGTACATCAAACTGGTGATCATCTTTATGTGTACCGGATGCGTAAATGACTTTACCCCCGGCGACTGCATAAACAGGTTTGGCCCAACTAATATAATCCTCGTCTT
>JAKFCK010000599.1:0-5220 GCA_036676685.1 Chitinophagaceae bacterium
CCGCATGTGCATCAGCAAACTGTGGTAGTAACAATGGTACCCTGGTATATTATGATGCAGCTACCGGAGGTAGTGTTGTGGCCAGTCCATGCAGAACCTCAGTAGGCGTATCTACTTTCTGGGCTGCATGCAATAATAATGGATGTGAAAGTGATCGTACGATGGTAACAGTAACCATTAACCCGGTTCCGGCAGTAAACGGCCTCGTCACCATCGAACCCGGTGTAACCCAGTTGTCTATTGCTGGCAACCCTGTTGAAGATGTTTATATCATAAAAGTGTCTACAACCAACGTTGCACATTTAACCGCCTCAGCTTCCGGAGGCACCAGCCCATACACTTATGTATGGACAAGGGTGAATTGCAATGACGGAACAGCTTTTGCCGGCGACGCAGCGACAAGCTTTAGCAGCACCGGTTCTAATGGAACATTTACCATCAATACTATCCAGGGACTGGCGAATGCGTATTGCTTTAAAGTGACAGTGACAGACGATAAAGGCTGTACTGCCACAGACATTGTGGAAATACGTCCTGACCAATCTGGCCCGCTCTGCGGAATAGACGGACCAACCACAGTTTGTGCCGGTAGTACCAATAATGTTTACATACTGGATGGAGATAATAATAACGTGGCCGATGCCCTTGATCCGGACTTCACTTACACATGGTCCATTACCGGTAACGGAACAATAAATGGTGCACCAAAAGTGGATGTGAATTCAGTCACCGTAACAGCCGGTGCAGGTGCAGGCTCTTATACCGTCTCACTCCATATTGTTTCAGATAATGGATTGATCACCATTACAGATGCCAACAATCCATGTAATGCTACTACCAACGTGACACTCGTTCAGCTTTCATTGCAAAAATCTGATGTAACATGTGCTGGTGGCGATGGCACTGTAACTGCAACATTTAGTGGCGGCACAGCGCCTTACAAGATCCAGATCAACGGAGGTACCTACGTGGATCCCGCAACATCCGGGCATGTTTTCCAAAACCTTTCAGAGGGTTCATATACTGTTCATGTAGTGGATGCTACGGGTTGTGAAGACAGCGAATCCATCACGGTTGGCCCTGCCAGCAATTGCGGCCATGGATGTACTCCGGGCTTCTGGAAGTCTCCTAATGGTCTTGCGTACTGGGATAGCCCAACAGATCCTGTCGCAGTAGCTGCAGGTTTCTACACAGGCACCAATTTCTTCACCTACCTGGAAATTACCAGCTACTGTGGCCTGAGCAGTTCATTGACCATGCAACAAGCCATAGAACTTGGTGGTGGCGGATGCAGGGCTTTGGCACGCCACGCGGTTGCCGCATTACTTAATGCAGCCACCTTGCCGGATTACCCATTGCCTGCAGGTATCACTACCTACCAGCAATTGAAAGATGCTATTGAAGCTGCTTTTGAAAGCGGTTGCAATTGCGACGCATTGGCCACTGCACTGGCTGCTAACAATGAACTGAATCATGAAAACTGCGGACAGGTATTAACCCAGGCAGCCATCAGCCTGGTTGCTAAAGCTCCTGCGCCTGTTACTGATGAAGTTCTTGCCATCAGCGCCTATCCAAATCCTTACAACAATATGGTGAATTTCCGGTTTACTGCACCCCGCTCAGGTAAAGCGGTATTGGAAGTATTTGATATTATGGGCAGGAAACTGGCGGTAGTTTACCAGGGAATGGTGAAAGCAAATGTTCCCGTAAATGCGAAATATAATGTTCCTTCATTAAGCAGGGTAGCATTGTATTACAAATTAACTATCGACAACAAAACCGCTAAAGGCCAGGTTATGCCTGAGTTGAGATAAACATCCAACGCCTTCAGCAAAAAAAGAGGAACCCGTAAGATGGGTTCCTCTTTTTGTATAAAGTTTTTAGTTGAGCAGTACGTTTAAACGGGCCCCGCTAATTCATTACGTAAACACTTGCATTTAGACTTGGCAGGAAATCATAATCAATCCAGGTAAAACCAGATTCGCCCCAGGCAGTGCCCCAGGAATTCATAATTTTCACGGCGTGTTTTGCATCGTCATAACCGCATATTGCCACAGCATGTTGCTGGTAAATATTGGAGCCGTAGCTTTTCCAGATGAAGCCCGGCGTAGCGTTGGCAAAATTCTGGTCATAAGCAAAAGTGATCAGCAAAGGATGGTTGGCTGCCAGTTTGGTTTTGATCGTTGTGATATCAGCGGAATTGATTCCGGAGTAAGAAGCGATTTTAAAATTGGCTGCTTCCGTGTTCTGTGTAGAAGTAGGCATCAGCGAACAACCGTTGCTGCTGGAATATGGCATGGACTGCCAGGTACAAATGCCCAGGTACCTTAAGTAGTCAAAAGCTGTAAGCAATGATGAACTGGTGCAATAAGCATCTGTCTTGATCTGGTTAAATAAAAATTCCGGGCTGAATATATTAGAGGAGTAGCTATATGAAGTTGCCCCGGATCTGTAATATTGTTCTGCAGAACGCGCAGCATATCCCACGGCAAATGCCACACAGGATCCTTCCGAGCCCTGGCTTTGCACAGGTGGCATTACCAACTGAACAGTTGATGGTAACGTAGTAGGAACAGTGATGACCGTGGTATTTACAGTGACCTGGATGGTAGAAGAGTTTACATTTCCCGCTGCATCTTTTGCACTGGCATTAATCGTATGGATGCCGCTGGATAGTGTCCCCGTATTAAGGTTAAAACTGTATGGTGCGGACGCATCATTTGCCAAAACCGCGTCATTCACTGCGAAGGTTACAGAACTGACGCCGACATTATCACTCGCAGATGCAGACACCGTAATAGTGGAGGAAACAGACGCCCCGTTTGCAGGTGAAGTGATGATTACGGATGGAGGGGTAATATCCGAACCAGCAGGTGTGCCATACCCTACTTGTATGGTATGCGTTTTAGTATTCCCGGCAGGATCCGTGGCAGTAGCGGTTAGTGTATGGGTACCGCTACTCAGGCCCGAAGTATTCCAGTTGAAATTATAAGGGGCTGCAGTACTTGTACCGATCGTGTTGCCATCTACCTTTAACACGACGGCGGTGATGCCCACGTTATCTGTTGCACTCACCTGCACACTCACCGTCCCGCTTACCACTGCGCCATTCACGGGATTGGTAATGTTGACCTGTGGAGTGGTACGGTCTTTACCGCCGCCGCTGCCGCGTGCCTCAGTAAGTGGTTGCGAAGAAAAATAGTTGGTGATCTTTTCAGCCATGTAATCAGCAGAAGTTATCATCGGGACTTTTGCTACCAGGGCCGGGTCGTCAGGAGCTACGCCGGATTGTTTTAGGTTAGTACTTGTTTCCTGGGTGGATGGGACACTCATCGTGTCGCTTTCTTTCTTACAGGAGGCCCAAAGTATAGAGCCCACACACAACATGGCTACGCCACGCATCAACTTTTTAAAGTTCATGGTTTTTCAAATTTTAGATGATCAGATTTTACGTCAATTATTCTTGTGATAACAGAGCGGTAACATCATCAACTGCCGGTTGGTTAGCGTTATATTAAAAACGTAGGGGTGATAAGAAAATTGTAAGGAGAAAGATGCAACAACAAGGTTGAAGGCAGATCTTTCAAGGATATTTTACAGAAAACTTATCGTTATAAACTAAGCAGGAAAACGGGTTCCCGAGGTCTGCTATAATTTTATGCTGCAAATATAGACCCAGCAGCATAAGTATTTTGTAGTATATATTCGATTTGTAATATTTTTTTTAAGGCTATATATTAAACCCTCTAACCCCGCACATAGACGATGTTAAAAATCAAAAATAATTTCTAAATGTTTTGGGCAACATTTCCCGCCAAACAAAGTATTTTTAGGGATTAAACGAGTTTGATGTTCATTGTCAATTCTTTAGGCCAAAATTCACATTCTCACCCCAAACCAGGGTTCACAATCCCTACTCCCCAACAAACCAGCTTTTACTTCATCCCGCAACTCACAACTCACTAATCACCACTCACAACTCACCTTCACCTTCCACGCCTCCCTTCCCCCACTCTCCTCCCACTCTCCTCCCTATCAAAGCCCACCCTACTCCCACTTGATTGCACTCCGATCAAACGCTGCCCGTTTTGTATCATTTTTTAGTTGCTTAAAGTCTCTTGGTTGCCCATTGACTTATTGACCCATTGACTTATTGACCCATTGACTTATTGACCCATTGACTTATTGACCTATTGACTTATTGACTTATTGACAATTTGTAAATCCCTGAATAGCGTTGACAGGTTTTTATATTAGTTCGTTATTAAAAATATTGACAGTTTTTCTGGCTTTAATTAGCTGTTTCTTAAAATTTTGAGCGAATGCTGCAGGTTTACTCCGCTCCTGGATTGTTGTGTATTCTTTCGTTATTGTAATGTTCTACAGCTCGTTTTGTGTCATTTTTTAGTTGCTTAAAGTCTCTGGTTGCCCATTGACTTATTGACTTATTGACTTATTGACTTATTGACTTATTGACTTATTGACTTATTGACAATTGACACCGTCTACCGTCCTCCATCCGCCACCCAATCCGCTATAAAAATATTCGTGTCCCTCGTTCCCCCATTGTTCCGGTTGCTGCAGAAAACAATTTTTTTCCCATTAGGGGAAAACATGGGGAATGCATCAAACCCTTTATCCCGCGATATTTTTTTCACATCGCTGCCATCCATGTTGGCCAGGTACATGTTAAAAGGAAAACCTCTTTTATATTCATGGTTGCTGCAGAAAATAAAATGCTGTCCATCGGGTGTGAAATTCGGCGCCCAGTTCGCCTGGTTAAGATTAGTCACCTGTTTTGCATCAGATCCATCCGCATTTGCGATCCACACTTCCATGTTAGTAGGGGCAACGAGGTTTTCGGCAAGTAGTTCTTTGTACTCTTTTATCTCGGTTTCGGTCTTCGGCCGTGAGGCCCGCCAGATAATTTTTTTCCCATCAGGACTAAACCATGCGCCGCCGTCATAACCTAAGGTGTTGGTGATCCGTTTTATTTTTTTGCCGTTGAGGTTCATGGTATATAATTCCAGGTCACCGTGCCGCATAGACGTAAATACCATTCTGTCGCCCTTAGGTGAGATCGTTGCTTCGGCATCGTAACCCGGAGTTTTGGTCAGTCGTTTTACGATACGCCCGTTGGTATCGGCTTTAAAGATATCGAAGCTTGCATACACCGGCCAGATGTACCTGTTACCATATTTTGTGCGGTCCGGTATGGGC
>JAKFCK010000600.1:0-6419 GCA_036676685.1 Chitinophagaceae bacterium
AAGAAATTGATCGTAATAATGCCGTCTATTACCAGTCCGGGCAATCCAACCGGAATCCATTTGTGGATCACCCTGAATATGTGTACCTCGTTTGGCAATGCTCAGGTGTAATCCCTGTGACCCTCCTTGATTTTGTGGCTGCCAAACAAAATGAAAGTGTTGTGCTAAAATGGTATGCCACGCAGGAAACTAATTTCAGGCATTATGAAATTGAAAGAAGCAGTGACGCAGCAAGCTTTTATAAAATCGGGGAAGTAAGCGGCAGGAACCTGGCTAACTATTCATTTTCCGATAATAATTTACCTACAGGATCAATAGTGTATTATCGTTTAAAAATGGTGGATGCGGATGGAACTTTTAGTTACAGTAAAGTTGTGGCCACAAGATTGAACAACAATTTTTCTAATGCGCTGGTTTATCCTAATCCCACAACAGCTGCTTTGAATATCAGGTTAACACAGGCGCTAACCTCCAATTCCACACTCATGATCACAGATGTTACAGGCCGGTTACTGAAACAGCAAAATGTAGCAAAAGGGCAATTTAGTATTAACCTCGATGTAGCTTCCTTACCCGCCGGAAGGTATTTTATCAGGATAAATGACGAGCAGGCTGTGATCAACCAATCTTTTGTTATCATTAAATAATTTTACCATAAAAAGACAGCCTCCCCCGGGAGGCTTTTTTTATGGTATTTTTTAGCTGAAAAAAAACTGCGTAGATTGAAAAAAAAATCTTTGAAAAAATTTTTTACGAGCCTGATTGCATTAGCATCCTTTACCACGTATGCACAACAAACCCCTTTCGAAAAAAGCGGGGGAAAAGAAACTGCCACTTATTTTGAGGCAATTGATTGGTATAAAAAACTGGATGCAAAATCCACCCTGGTAAATGTGAAAACCATGGGACCAACGGATGCGGGATATCCCCTGCACCTGGTGCTGGTAAGCGGGGACGGCAATTTTGTCCCTTCCCGCTGGCACAGTCAAAAAAAAGTTGTGATCCTGGTCAACAACGGGATACACCCGGGCGAGCCTGATGGGATAGATGCCAGCATGATGCTGGTGAGGGATATTGTTAATAAAAAAATGCACCTGCCCGCGAATGTTGTGTTGGGCATTATCCCGGTGTATAATATCGGTGGTTGCCTGAACCGGAATGCCTATACGAGGGCCAACCAGAACGGCCCGCTGGAATATGGGTTTCGGGGTAACTCACAGAACCTGGACCTGAACCGTGATTTTACAAAGTGTGACAGCAAAGAAGCGAGGTCTTTTACGGAAATATTTCACTTCTTATCTCCCGATATTTTGATCGACAACCATGTAAGTGATGGAGCAGATTTTCAACACAGTATGACATTGATATCTACCCAATATGACAAACTTGGCGCTACTCTAGGCCCCTGGTTAAGGGAAAAATTTGAGCCCGGATTATATAACCGGATGGCCGCCAAAGGGTGGGAAATGATCCCTTACGTAGATTTTGGCACGACGGACTTTGACAAGGGTATGAAAATGTTCATGGATGCGCCCAGATATTCTTCTGGTTATGCCGCTTTATTCAATACCCTCGCATTTATGCCGGAGACCCATATGCTAAAACCTTTTAAGGAGCGGGTGACTGCTACCTATGACCTCATGGGTGTTTTCATTGAACAATCGGCTCTAATGGCCGCGGCCATTAAACAGCAAAGGGCACTGGCCACGGCGGAATGGAAAAACGTTACCAGATTTCCCATCAAATGGCAGCCAGACAGCACGGTATTCAGTGAAATTAGTTTTAAAGGGTACCATGCCGGTTTTACAAAAAGCGAAGCTACCGGGTTACCCAAAATGTATTACGATCACGGGCAGCCTTTTACCAGGCAAATCAGTTATTACCACCGTTTTACCCCAACTGCCTTTGCCGAAAAACCAAAAGCTTTTATTATCCCGCAGGGATGGCACGAGGTGATCGGGTTGCTAAAGTTGAACAAGGTCAGCTATTCCAGGTTTACCAGGGATACCAGTATTATAGTAAGCGCTTATAAGGTTGTGGATTACAGTTCCTACACTAGGGCGTACGAAAAACACCACAAAAATGTAAATGTTATTATAAACGCTTCGAGTGAGCGGAAACGTTTTTTAAAGGGAGATTACCTCATCTACCTGGACCAGCCCGCGAACAGGTACCTGGTGGAAATGCTTGAGCCGACCGGGGATGACAGCTTTTTCGCGTGGAATTTTTTTGATGGTATACTGCAGCAAAAGGAGGGTTACAGCGATTACCGTTGGGAAGTCCTGGCTGCGGAAGTACTGCGAAAGGATACTGTGTTGGCCCTGAGACTAGCCGAAAAGAAATCAAAAGAACCCGGATTTGCCAGTGATTCCGGGGCAATACTCGATTTTATCTATAAAAACTCGGCGTTTTACGAGAGCGCCCACTTGCAATACCCGGTGTATAGAATTGAATATTAACTGCTTATAGAGGTTTTAAACGTATATAAAATATTCCCCCGAACTCATCCGTTTCTCAGCCAAATTCCGTAGCTTCGCCACCCGTTTAAAATAAGCGGGATTAATAATTTTTTATAACAAAAAACAGGTAAAATGAGCAACTACGAATTGATGGTGATTTTTACTCCTGTGCTATCTGAAGAGGAATACAAGGCCGCTCAGAAAAAATACGAAGACCTCGTTAAAGAAAACGGTGGGGAAGTAGCGCACACAAAACCATGGGGACTAAAATCACTGGCGTATCCTGTATCCAAAAAGACCACTGGTATTTATTGGATCATGGAATATTCTGCGCCAACCAGCTTCAATGAAAAGTTGAAGATTCAACTTTTGCGTGACGAATCCGTCATGCGTCACATGTTCACTGTACTCGATAAATACGCCGTTGAGTACAATGTTAAAAAGAGAAGTGGTGTACAATATTCAGCAACTGAAAAAGCGGAGGTTTAAGTCATGGCAAAAGCAAATGAAATTAAGTATCTGACAGCCATCAAAGCTGACAAACGTCCGAAGAAATATTGCCGTTTTAAAAAGATGGGCATCCGCTACATCGATTACAAAGACGGAGATTTCCTGAAAAAGTTCCTGAATGAGCAAGGAAAATTATTACCTCGCCGCCTTACCGGGAACTCCCTGAAGTTCCAGCGTAAAGTAAGCGAAGCAGTAAAAAAAGCCCGTCAAATGGCGATCCTTCCTTACGTTACGGATCTGATGAAATAAAAATTTTTTTTCACCACCCTAATCCGTCCCGATAGCTATCGGGGCTGGAGAAAGTCTTCACCGATTGGGTAAAAATGCAAACAAAATGCAGGTAATACTAATACAGGATGTAAACAACTTAGGCGGCGCCAACGAACTGGTAACAGTAAAGAATGGGTATGGCCGTAACTACCTTATCCCTCAAAAGTATGCGGTAGAGGCAAGCCCAAGTAATTTAAAACAACTGGAAGAAAAATTAAAGCAACAAACCAAGAAAGAAGCTAAATTATTGGCTGAATTAAACAGCGTAATAAAAGTTCTGCAGGATGGTGCTTTAAAGATCGGCGCAAAAACCGGTACCAGTGGTAAGATCTTTGGTAGCGTAACTTCTGTTCAGATCGCACGTGCGATTAAAGAACAAAAAGGTTACGAGATCGATCGTCGTCGCATCCACATCATAGATGAAATTAAAGAGTTGGGTTCTTATAAAGCTAAGATCGATTTTGGTAACGGTAACGAAACTGAAGTTGACCTGGAAGTAGGAGCTGAATAATTCAGATGATATTCATTGTTAAAAACCGCCATACCCGGCGGTTTTTTTTATTTAAAATGTTTAAGTTTAAAGAAAAGCGCCTCATGAGGATTTTTCGGAAGTTATTAATGGTCGTATTGATCAGCAGCGTAGTTTACTCCTGTAAAACCAGGGCCCGTAAAGAGATTGTTCCTGTAGTGGACGAAACGATCTCGGGAAAATTCAGCCCGCCTACCAAAAAGGTGTTTGACAGCAGTGAAATACAAAAGTTCGTAGATAGTTTCCCCAACTTGTCGACGATCGCTAAAGATATCCAGGCTTTTTACCGCGGAAGAAATTACAGTTATGCATGGTTTGATGAAACCGGCATGATTGAGCAGGCAGCAAACCTGTACAACAAAGTAAAAGATATAACGAGTGAGGGTATCCCACAAAACAAGATGCCATACCAGCGCGAGTTGAATCAACTGATGGAAAATCAGTCGGGACAATTCAGTGACACCACTTTTTTATTTACTGAACTGATGCTTACTTCCCAATACCTCATGTATGCAAAAAATGTTTGGCAGGGGCTGGATGAAAAAGAGACGATTAGCCTGCAGTGGTTGCTTCCCAGGAAAAATCTCCCCTATACACAAATGCTGGATTCATTACTCAGCGGTAAGGATATTCTTAGCAATCCCCCGGTATACAGGCAATATTATTTATTAAAAGACTACCTGCAGAAATACCGCAATGCTGAAGCCGGGGATACCATCACTATAACAACTGACGTGAAATCTATTTCCACAGGGGATTCCTTGCCGGCAGTTGCCGCCATAAGGCATAAACTTTTTTTATTCGGCGATTTGCAGCATAATTCCCGCAGCTACATATACGACGAGGAGTTGTCCGCCGCTGTCAAAAAATTTCAAAAACGCCTGGGATTAAAAGTAACAGGTATTGTGAAAAAAGCAGAGCTCCTGGAATTGAATGTTCCTGTGCATTCAAGGATAGAACAAATACTGGTGAACATGGAGAGGAGCCGGTGGGTAACCAGGAATCCTTCTTCAAATTACCTGATTGTAAATATCCCGGAATATAAATTACATGCGGTGGAAAATGACAGCGTGGTCTGGAACATGAATGTGGTGGTGGGTAAAAACCAGCACAAGACCGTAGTATTTAACGGTAACATAAAATACGTAGTGTTTTCGCCTTATTGGAATATTCCTGCGAGTATTTTAAAGAACGAGACACTGCCTGCGATGAGGCGGAACAAAAACTACCTGGCAACCCACAACATGGAATGGAACAATGGGGGTGTGCGCCAGAAACCGGGCCCGAATAACGCCCTGGGCCTGGTAAAGTTTTTATTTCCCAACAGTCATTCAATATACCTGCATGACAGCCCGGCGAAATCCCTGTTTAATGAAACAGACCGGGCATTTAGTCATGGCTGTATCCGGGTGGCCGAAGCGAAAAAACTTGCCATCTACCTTTTGCGCACGGATACCGCCTGGAATGAACAAAAAATAACGGCGGCGATGAACGCCGGAAAGGAGAAATATGTGACCTTAAAACAGACAGTGCCCGTTTTTATCGCTTATTTCACCTCCTGGGTAAGCCGGGACGGCGAACTGAACTTCCGTAAGGACATATATGAACGGGATAACAGATTACTGGAAATGCTAATAAATTAACTTCCCGGAGGGGTACAAAAAAGAGAATAATTTAAAATAATACATTACATTTGTAATGCTCTAATGGATTTAGTTTTAGATGTTGGCTGATTTGAATTACTTTTTTAAGTTGTTTTCAGTTCATTGTATCAACTAATACATTATGGTTTTAATTTAATTTTTTATAAAAAAGTTTTTACAATGAACATCTATGTAGGAAATCTTAGCTGGACAATGACCGACGAAGATTTAAGCAGCCTTTTCACACAATACGGTAACGTATCCAGTGCAAAAATTCTGAAAGACAAAATGAACGGCCGTAGCAAAGGCTTTGGTTTCGTAGAAATGGAAGACGACGAAGCAGCAAAAACTGCAATCGCTAACCTGAATGAAACAGAAGTACAAGGTCGTAAACTAATCGTTAACGAATCTCAACCTCGCCCTGAAGGTGAAGGTGGATTCAAAAAACGTACCGGCGGCGGATTTGGCGGCGGCGGCGGAAGTCGTGGCGGTGGTTACGGTGGCGGTGGAAGCCGTGGCGGTAGCGGCGGCGGTGGAAGTCGTGGTGGTGGTTACGGCGGTGGCGGTAATCGCAGCGGCGGTGGCGGTTATGGCAGCGGGGGTGGTAACAGAGATTATTAATATAACTGATTATACTTCAAAAAAAATCCTTTCAATAATTGAAAGGATTTTTTTTTGCCTTGATATTTTTAAACAGGCCGTAAAACAAAACCCTCCATGATAAAGGAGAGCAACCGGCCCCCACAGGTCCCGATCAAAATGTATTATTAAGTTTTGCCTGTCTCTTAATTTTAAATATCCTGATTCTTGTCTGAAAACACTTTTTGCGCCAGCAGCAACGAAATGAGGAGAGCTATTACACTGATGACTCCCAGCCAATAATAGTTTACGATTTCGCCACCTATCCCTTCCGTTACAACAAACCCTGCAAGTAAAGATGCAAGGCCGGTACCCGCCTGCTGGATGCTGCTATTAAAATTTTGAAAACTTCCCCTGTGTTTTATATCT
>JAKFCK010000601.1:0-2084 GCA_036676685.1 Chitinophagaceae bacterium
TCATTAACATACCGATAAATAACCTGAACTAAAATGATACCATGGAACAAAAAATTTTAATCGTAGACGATGAATCGCATATCCGCATGCTCATTGAACAAACCCTCGAGGAACTGGAAGATGAAGGTGTTGAATTTTTAACTGCAGAAAATGGCGAGGATGCACTCGGAATCATACAGGAGGAAAAACCCAACCTCGTATTCCTGGATGTGATGATGCCAAAAATGAACGGCATGGAAGTGTGCCGGAGGGTGAAAAAAGACCTCGGTATGACTGATGTTTTTATTATTCTCCTTACCGCCAAAGGACAGGAACTAGACCGACAGAAAGGACTGGATGTGGGTGCCGATGTATATATGACCAAACCTTTTGATCCCGAAGTACTGCTTACCAAGGCCAAGGAAGTATTGGGCATTGAACAGGATTAACAAAGGATAAAAGAGGAAAACCAAAATCAGTAATTTTTTAATGACCCTGCAATATGGCCAGACTCAGTTTAAAAAATATAATCGGCAAAACGGCCGGGCTTGACCCTATCCTTGGTACACTCGCGGCACAATTAAACCCGGCTATCTGGCTGGAAGACCAGTCCGGGAAAGTATTATGGGGGCAACACAGCGGCGACGACGGGATTGCATTGCCGGTATACGCAGAGGAAGAGATCGTTGGCTGGGTTAAAGGCAATGAACAGGCTACCGGTATTTCGGGCTTACTCAGCTACCTCCTGCAAAAGGAAGCCGAAAAAAAGAAACTGGGCAGCGAGGTACTCAACCTTTACCAGGAGATCAACCTCATTTTTAATTTTTCTGAAAAACTGGCCCAAACAATTGAACCAACAGCTATCGCCCAACTTACGTTACATGAGGCTGTACATTCTATTCAAAGCACGGGTGGTATCATTTTACTTTGGGATGAGGATACGCAACAACTACAAACGCCCGCAAAAAGTGGCGAACAAATTTTTAACCAGCGGGAACTGGTTAAACACACCAAACTTTTATTGAAGATCGGTCTCAGCGGGCAATCAGAAATTATGCCCGATGTGTCGCAATTAGCTGCCGCAGGGATTATTGAACCCAACGTGCAATCTATCCTGTATGCTGCATTAAAAGTTAATCACCGGATCATGGGGGCGATCGTGCTGGCCAATAACGAAAACATTCAGTATTCAGCGGGTGAACTTAAACTGTTGGTCACGCTGGCCCTGCAGTCATCTTCTGCCATAGAAAGTGCATTACAATACGAAAAAAATATCCGGGAAGTAAGAGCGAGAGAGGAAGCCATTCTCAGGATACACGAGGTAACGAAAAAATTTGTGCCCCATGAATTTATCCGTTCACTGGGCCATGAAACGTTAACAGATGTAAGGCTTGGCGACCAGGTAGAAAAAATTGTAACAGTCCTGTTCACCGATATACGCAATTTCACCAGCTTGTCTGAAATGATGACACCCATGGAGAATTTTCGCTTTGTTTCCTCCTTTAATGCGCAACTTGGGCCGATCATACGCAGTCATAATGGATTTATTAACCAGTACCTCGGGGATTCAATCATGGCTTTATTCCCCGACGATGCGCTGGATGCGTTAAATGCAGCGATCGTTATGCAAAAAGCGGTACACGAACTCAGTGAGAAACGGCTTTCGATGGGGCTACCGCCAATTAGGGCGGGCATTGGTATGCACACCGGCCCGCTGATCATGGGTATAACGGGAGATGATTTTCGCCTGGATGCTGCTACGATCTCCGATACTGTGAATACGGCTGCACGGATAGAGAGCCTTACTAAATATTACCGGGCTCCCCTCCTGCTGAGCGGAGAAACACTGAAACACCTGGCGAAGCCCGGATCTTTTCACCTGCGGCAGTTAGGTAAAGTGCAACTGAAAGGCAAACATAATCTCCTGAGTATCGTAGAGTGCCTGGATGGTTATGCACCGGCAGACCTGGCTAAAAAAATGCAAACGCTACCCGTCTTTAACCGTGCGATGGATGCCTATTTCGACCAGCAATTTGAAGAAGCCCTGGAAGGTTTTGAAGCCGTATTAGCCGCTGACCCGGAAGACCACACCAGCATGTTTTTCA
>JAKFCK010000602.1:0-10149 GCA_036676685.1 Chitinophagaceae bacterium
CGGAGAAAAAAAAGACCCCGCTAAAGGACAGGAATATGCGGCGAAGGTAGTGGCTTTAGCGCCCAATAGTCCGGGTGCCCATATCAGCCTTGGTGATGCTTACCGGGCGCAAAATGACTTGTCAAACGCGGCCAAAGAATACCAGAAAGCCATTGACCTGGATCCCACAGCAGCTGGTGCTTATTTCAAACTGGGGCACGCCAATCTTTTCCAGGGAAAAATAGAGGAAGCCAGGAAAAATTTCAAAGCGGCCGGTGAAAAGGACGAGCGGAAATTGTTTGCAGAAATGATGCAATACTACACATACGGTTACGAAGGAGACTCGAAAAAAATGATGAAAATGTTACTCGATGCAGCAGACGAACGTGGCAAACAAACCGGCGGGGATATGAACAAGGCCCGGTCTGAACAACTGCAGTTCCTGGATGCTGCAGCCACTATAGCCGTGCATAACGGTGACGCAGCCACGCTAAAAAAGCTTATCCCGCGCATTACACCGCTCTCCAAAGAAATGATGACCATCGTGGGTACACCGGAAGCCATGCTTTTTCATGAGTCAGATATGTTGCGTTGGAAAGCGTTGCAGGAGATCACAGAAGGCAACTTTGCCGCGGCAAAAGCAACAGCCGAACAAATGAAAGCAGTACTTGAACCGGTAAAAGACGGCCGCAAACTGGAGGCTTATCATTATACTCTTGGGTATTTAAAACTGAAACAGCAGCAGTATAAGGAAGCCGTGGATCACCTTAGGATGGCTGACCAGCTATCCCTTTACAACCAATACCTGATGGCAAAGGCATACGAGGGATTGGGCGACAAGGAAAATGCCATGAAGCACTACAAGGAAGTGGGTAGCAATAACTTCAATAGCCTGGATAATGCCCTTTTAAGACACGAGGTAAAGAAAAAACTGGATTAACCCGCCCCCGCCTGCCATGAATTTGATGCCGTGCGCAAACATAAAAAGGATTTATTTTATCAACATTTTTTCTGCAATGGCACCATATTTGAATTTTAATTTGTGTACTCTCCAGTGACTGAGGTGGTTTAAGTTTTATACCTGAGATTACACTCATAGAACCTGATACGGGTAATGCCGTCGAAGGGAACATCACAGGGAGGAAAAAAAGGTTTTGGCATCTTGTCAAAACCTTTTTCTTTTACCGGATCTTTTTACCTTCAATGTTCTGCCCGCCCTGGTGCAGCGTCAGGCTTTTTATTTTACCAGACTCATCCTTATTAAAGTCAATACTTGCTTCCACAACTTTCAAATAAAAGCTGCCTGGTTTACCCGCAAAAAGTTCAAACTTAGGCTGACCGGTTGCCTGTGCAAACAACTGGTTACCTACTGAGTTTACAACGATTTCGAATCCTGGCTGGAGTTCGTAAGTGCCGGCGTATTGTGCCAGGGTGAGGGAATCGACAGTGGACGCCACGGTTACAAGTGATGTTTTATCCGTCCGCACCCCTTTGAATTTGCGGATACGGTCCTTCATCAGCACAGTTTTTTTACCCGAAACTTCTGAGAATTCATATTGTGTGAATCCTCCGTCAAACGTAAATGCCGACAGGCCCGTGGGAAGCAGTTTCATTTTATTGCTGCCCTGTCGCTGGCTATATAAAAAACCGTTGTCAAAACTGATCTCCCGTAACATTCCTTTTTCAAATTCATAAATGCCGGTCCATTTTTTTAGCTGGGCTTCCGTTAGTACTGTAGTTGCTTTTGTAGCATATGGTTTTCCTGCGGCAAGGGCGGCAATTTTAATAGCCACGTCTCCCGGGGAAACTGCGCTGTTGTTTGTTAGCACAATCACGTACAGGTTTTCGGCCGGCAGGTAGATACCCATCGTAGTATAGCCAAAAATTCCCCCGCTGTGTTCAACGCTCGGGTTGCCATTAATTTCATTCGGCCCCCAACCATAACCGTAATTCATGGGTTCACCGTTATTGAGGGCGTAATTGGTGAAAGCCTTTTGCCTGTTTTCCTTTGTGACCAGCTTATTGTTGTGAATGGCCTGGTTCCAGATCAACATATCATCTACCGTGGACATTAAAGATCCGGCTGCATAAGGTAAGGTCATACTTAAATAATCAGCGTTGGCAAACCCACCGGCAGCAGGTTGATAACCGCTAGCCCTTTTGGGGATAATTTCCCCTTTGCTCCCGTACCAGGAATGTGTCATACCCAGTTTCCTGAAAATGTTCTCTTCTATAAAATTTTCATAAGATTTACCGGAGACTTTTTCAATGATGTATCCCAGCAGGATGTAGCCTGAATTATTATACCGCCATTGTTCGCCCGGGTCAAAATCCATGGGTTCATTTTTAAAAGCATTGATCAGTTCCATAGGCGTCATATCTGTGCGGGCCAGTTTTCTAAAACTTGCCATATCCGTATAACTTTTAATGCCTGACGTATGATTAAGCAGGTGGTGAACCGTAATCTTTTTTCCCTGAGTGGGATAATCAGGTATGAACCTGGTGATCTCATCTGAAAGACTGAGCTTGCCTTCTTCCATCAGCATCAATATTGCCACGGCAGTAAATTGTTTGGTAATGGAACCCAGTTCAAAAACGTTCTCCGGTGTCATGGGGATGTTTAGTTCCAGGTTGGCTTTACCAAAGGCTTTACGATAGATCGGCTTACCATCTTTAGCCACGAGGATGGCAGCTCCGGGGCCACCCGGTTTGTATTGAGCGGCCATTACCTGGTCTGCCCGGGCCTCGAAGGTTTGGGCCGCAACCCCACACGTGATTACAAAACTTACCAGCAGGAGGATTAATTGTTGTTTAATTTTTTGCATGTCCGAATGATTTCTTTCTTGTAAGATAATAAAATACAGTCGCTTAAGCCTGGAGATCGATATATTTAGCCTGCTGGTCGGGTGATAGGTTTATATCGAAAGCCGGCTTACCAAAATAATGCCGGAGGGGGTACCAGGGCGTTTCCCAGCTCCGCATTCTACATGGTTCAGCATGTAAATATATTTTTGTAAATCTTTTTTTATTTACAAAAAAAAATTTACACTGAAAAAGGATAAGCTGCCCAGCCGCTTACCAATACGCCTCCCTTATAATTGCCGTTCAACCTTGTTTTTAATTTTTGGAACCGTTTTCAGGTAGGACAGGATGGCTGCAGCCTCCTTATCTGTAAGATTTGTATATGGCGACATGGGCTCGCGCAAAGCCGGCTGGTTATTGCCAAGCTGCCCGTGTTTCAATGCCCTGATAAATTGTTCCTCCGTCCATTTACCAATCCCTGTTTCTTCATCCATCGTGATGTTGCGCGTGCGAATAGGTTTGCCTTCAGGAGTATTCAACGTATTGCCGCCACCAAAAAAACCTTTCGATTTCGATGGGGTGAAGTAGTCATTGGTTGCAAAATCTTTTGAATGACAAGCAAAACATTCCAGTTGGTAAAGGGCAATGTATTCCCCGTGTTTCACCGGGGTGCTGCTGTCCGGGCCGGGTACCGGTTGGGTAGGGTAGGGAAAGGGCTTAAATGCCCCTATATTGGTCAGGAGTTTCGAAAGGAAGGACGGCTCCGTGGCGGGTTGCACCGTGGAATCAGCTTTTACCCATTCATGATCGCTGCGCAGGAACGCGATGATGGAATGCAGGTCCTCATCGGACATATGCAAGAGCTTCGGCATATAGGGCGGCACATACCGGCCGTCGGGTCTTGTACCTGTCCTGAGAAAAGATACAAGCTCCCCATCCGTCCATTGGCCAATACCAGCCTGGGGATGGTTAGTAATATTTTTGATAAATACCTTGCCGAATTTGGTTTCTTCTTTCATTTCCCTGCCGGAGAAACGGTGAGTTTCATTATTGTAATGGCAATTTCGGCAAAGCATTGAAGCCAGCCTTGCACCATGATCCACGCGTGCCGGCGTAGATACAACCTTTAAAGTTACCGGGGTAAATTCATAGGAGGGAATACCCCTGACCGATATTGCCAGGGCGGCAAGGCCAACCAGGCCAATGAGTACGGCGCAAAAGATCAACAACAGCCTGAATGCTTTTCTCATAAACAGTTTGATTTGTATTCCAATGTAGAAAAAAAAATCGGTAAAGCAGCAGGGCAGGATGATGCACAGGAAAATATTCCGCGAAGCGGGCCGGCACAGGCAGGCCACATTACCACTGGGCACACATTTTAGCGCTTCTTTTTAAAAAAGATAATATGTACATTTATACACTTACTCTTTTACCACCTGGTCTTGCCTTTCTCTTAACCAGGGAAAAATCTGCCGATTTCATTTTCTTAACCTTAAAACGATTACAATTATGTTAGCAAGATTTTTTACGGGGTCTTTGATTGTTGTCTTATTGTCAGGTCTTTTTTCATGTGATGGAAAAGATGAAAAAACGACGACAGAAACGGTAAGCACAGACACCAGCACCAACACGGTCTCCGCAGAGCCGGTGGCTACTTCCAGTATTGTTACCACGCCGCAGCACATGTTTATCGCTAAACACAAAGTGAAAAATTATGAAAAATGGAAAACATCTTACGATGCCCATGATTCACTACGGCTGGCAAATGGCCTGCACAGTTATGTTATTGGGCGATCCCCGACAGACTCCAATATGATCCTCGTCGTAGTAAAAGCTGATGATCCTGCAAAAGCGAAAGCCTTTGCCAAAGACCCCAGCCTTAAACAGGCTATGCAAAAAGGCGGAGTAACCGGTACACCTGTATTCTCGCATGTGACGATGGTTTGGCAGGACACTTCAACACTTATCGGCCCTATTCGCTCCATGACAACGTTTACGGTGAAGGACTGGGCAGCATGGGAGAAATCATTCCAGGAAGGTGCACAAGAGAGAATTGACAACGGGGTGGTTGTAAGAACTTATGGGCATGATGTCGATAATAATAAAAAAGTAGCCCTTGTAACGGCTATCACAGATTCTGCGAAGGCAGCAGCCTATTGGAAATCAGATATGCTTAAAAAGAGAAGGGCAGCCGGGGGAGTAATAGGCGAGCCGGACCGGTTTTTGTTCCGCATTGTGCAAAGGTATTAACTTCAGGGCATGTTGCAGGCGAAAGGTGGGGGACGCTATCAAAAGCTCGCGGTTCATCGATAGAAACAGATCAATCTAAATTTGAAAACAGGGTAGCAATTTTGCTACCCTGTTTCGTTTCCGGGTCAGCCCGCGAATGGATATTCAATAACGGACAGTTAATGAGTATTTAGTTTTTGTTGTTTTCTATTTCTGATAAAACATGTAAATATTCTTTCAAATTAATGACTCCGCTGAAAAGCATATTATACAATTGGTATTTATTTATCTGAGTGTTCATAAATCTATTTTTATTTTGATAAAATAATTTTTAAAAATTACCCGTGTTAGCATGAGGTGTTTTATTAATGCACCGTAATTTAAATGCTGTTCAAACAGGTGATGCAGGAGACTGGTGTATGACGGAATGCATTAAGGCATTGGTTGCGTCATATTTTCAAAAATACTCCTGATGAATGCTAAGAATCTTTCCTTGTTCATGTTCTTCGTTTTTTAAGTGATCAATACTTACCCAGGCAGGCAAACGATAACATCAATTTTTGGAGATGTGGTGATACGTATCAGCGAAGCATCTTGCTAATTGCTTGATAACACAAAGGTAGATGGAGGATTCGTGGCGTAGAAACCAACTTCAAGAGGATAAGGGGATGTTTAAACCAGTTTGTGTTTTCATAAAACACACAACATCAGATATTTAGAAATAATGAGCGCCTGATGCCCAACTGATGTTTAAACAAGGATTCGTCCGCTAGGTATGTTATTTATTTAACATTTACCTGGCACTAGAGGAAATAAAGCTGGTATTTCAGATGAAAATACGGGGTCGGATTACATATATTTCATGGCTTCATAACCAAGCAATCTTCTCCATAAGGCGATCTGCCCGATAATATTAGCCTCACGGTAAAGCATAAATGTAATCATATCAAAATAAGGAAAGGTCATTCCCGGCATCTCAAAATCACTGTCGAGTTTTTCATCCGTGATCTTCATGAATGCATCCCTGCATAAAGGACTCACAACGAACCAATCTTTCTTAAAACTGTCGAGGGAAGGATAGGTCACATCATCCTGGATGCCTTTATTATCTTTAAAAAGTTCGTGTGCCTGCTGATGGTAATCGGTGCCGAGGCTGTTGGCCATTTCACTGCGTTGTTCTACCAGGCTGCCGGTAAGCCAGGCAATGTGATTGGCTTTTGTATTTAACCTGTTGTGGCTGTCAGCATCGGAAATACCATCCAAAGCTTTGGAAAAAAAATCTGTATGCATATCATACAATACTAAAAGGGAATACATCCTGTCGCTGACTGGTTTCGTTTCCATAACCTGGTATTTTTTGTTTAAGTCAAAACTAAAAATATGCCGGCTGATAAAAGAGGAGTAATGCGTCAATTATAGGGCGTTATGCGCATAAGATGCACCGTAGATTTTATTTTAAAAACCTGGTTTCATGAAGTCCCGGTATCGAAAAGGACGAAGATTATACCGGTTACGGCCAAATTTATGGCACAGCATTAGCCATAAGGAAAAGAAAATATGTTTATGGTCACTCCTCACCTTATGAGTACCCTTACTTCGGTAATGGAAAAACTCAGGCAGAAAGGATTTGATAATGAATTTCGGTGGACCCCGGACGGATTTACAGCGGGAAAAGCAGCAGTTTACCAGCCGGGTGAGCTGGAGATCATTCGGGTTTATCGCTTCGAAGAAAATACCGATCCGGGAGATATGTGCGTGTTGTACCTGATACGGGTAAAGATCAGTGGCCTCACAGGGTACAGTCTCGATGCTTACGGCACCTACAGCAACCATGACGATGAACAGGGGTATGATAACTTTATCCGGATGATACCGGAAAAAGACCATGAAGAGCAGCTTTTATTTGAGCTTTAGAAAATTTTCAACCATGTCTGACACAACAGCTTTCAAAATCAGTTACAGTAACGGGGGTAGCTTACAGCAGGCCAGGATCCAACCCTGCTGCAGGGAAGATAATATCGTAGATTACGCGGTATATGTTGAGGATAAACTTCTCTTTACAATTGCCCGCGATCCCGCCCGTTACCGGCATTGGCTAATCGCAATGAAAAATGCAGATGACGAGATCAGCGATGAAATCGTGCAAAGCATAGGGCGGGAAATCGATAACAGGAAAACCAGGTGAACATGGAAGTTATCAGGGGAGATGGGCCATCAACGTTTGAAGACGCACGCCTGCTGGAGCAGCAGGGGGAATATAAAAAGGCGGCTTCGGCTTATGAGAAACTCTTAAAAAAAGCCACGAAAAAAATTAAGATCCTGGAACGACTGATGATCGTTTTTCGCAAACTAAAAGATGTGGAAAAAGAACTTTTATATATCGATACTGCTATTAAAATATACGAACAACAGTACCCCGTAAAAAAAAGTACAGATAAAAAAATTACCACCCTCAGCAAACAATTGAATAACCTCCTTGGCCATACAGATAAAAAGGGAAAAAATATGTTGGTGCCGCCCGAAATAGCAAAACTGGAACTCCGTAAAACGCGGTTGTTGAAAAAACAAGCCGCAGCGCGTAGAAAAAAATAACTACCTGCTTTTTGTCACTGGCTCAGTTTACCTTTTACATGCAGGGTACTATTGGTATTTATGTTGATGTTTGCACCAGTTTGAATTGAGATACTATAACACTCGGCTGCTGCATCACCGTCTATTAAAGGAGTAAAATCCGTGCCGGCGGGTATTAACACATGGTCAATTGCAGTCGGTATGTTTCCCGTGCTCCAGTTTTGGGCGTTGAACCAGCCACTACTGATGCGGCCACTCCAAAGCATCGGTACCATTGGGTCTGCGCCATTGTTCGGTTTAAAATTGGCGCCGATATTATACCCATAACTTTCCACGCTTCCCATCCCATAGGTAATTCCTGTAAATGCAGAATCACTTTGAATCGTGAACTGGCTGGTGGCACCGGGCCAGCTTTTTATAACTACTGAATAACCAGGCAATGATGGATGCATGTAGCTATGGCTGAAAGTGGGGCTCCCATCAATAAGCAGGGAAGCGATACCTGCAGTAGGGATAACAAGTGTCACATAATTCAAGGTAATAGCTTCACGGGAGGTTCGTACACAGTTCACCTTTTTAACCCCTGCATCAATAGGGCTCAGGTAATACATATCAGGATCACCTGCGCCGGCCATACAACCCGATATAGACATGAACTGGGCGAGCAGTATGGGACGGTCAGCTTCCACCAATGCAGGCGCATTAGTTTCATAAATATAGTAGCTGTTGTTGACGAGCCCCGTTAAGGTTACCCCATCTTTTTTCACCACGGTTTGCGGATCATTCACTACGATTTTGTAGATACTGGTGCCGGGTAAGGCTGCCGAGGTAGATGATGACAATGGCGCGGTGAGGTATTTTTTACCCCAGGTATGCAGCGGAAAGAGTTGAGCCATATCATTATCACCTCCCCCTTGCCCACAGCTTGCAGGATTGAGCGTACGGCTGGAACCCGAAAAAACTGCCACTGGTTTGCCCGGGCTCAATGATCGTATACTCGTACCTGTTAGCTCGTGGCCTCCTGTGCTGCTGCCACCGGTTCCATTGGCATCCGCACCAAGATTTGCCCCCAGCACCTGGTAGACCTGGCCTTTTTGAAGCGTCACCTGTTTTGCCACTCCCGGTTCAAGACCTGTAAGAGCCTGGTTTCTCGTAAGAACCGAGGGTTTAATTTCTACCGTTGTATTATTTTCTTTCGCAATGATGTAAGCCCAGGAAAAACAATTGGCAGCATACTGTTGTTTGCTGTTCAGGCTGAAGTAAGTATAACCCCAACTCTGCACAGGAAGCACCAATGAAGCACCCGACGATGCTGATCCATACATATGGGAATATACAGCGATGGGGACATCGCTCTCGATATGAATGCCTTTTCTCCTGAAGATTCCCGTACTGCCACTTCCAAATGGTGGTTCCGGGCTGAAAAGCCTCGCATCTGCCGCACCACTTTTTGGAATGATATCAGAAACGATGACGGTATTGGCGGGAATATTATAGGTCCTTGACCATGGCGTTGTAGCACTGTCAATGCTAATAGTCACGATCGCCGGATCCTGCAGTGTGCTCAGGTAAAAAACAAGTTCCTGGCTATTGGAGCCGCTCTCCATGAACTGGTGGTGGCCATAACCGACCCAGAATTCACGACCACGGTAACTGCTGTCCTGGGCGGCAACTGTTGGCAATAAGTTTGACAATAAAATAAAGAGGGGTAAGCAGTAGCGTAACATATGAATAGGATAAATTTCTGCCACAATATAAAGAAAATCTTCTTTTTTGTTCCCGCATGCAAGTTGCAACGCGCTGGCCGTCAACGGGAGACAGGATACCACGTATTCCAGGGAATTGAAGAAACATAAAAAAGGAGCAATGTGACTTCATTGCTCCTTTGATCACCAGGCCCTTTTGTTTTACCTATTGTCTATTTTTATTTTTTCCTTGGTTTCGTTTCCGCTGGCATCCACCGTCTTTGTTTTTTGCTTCAGCACGTTGCCATTGGGATCTACAACCATTTTTACTTTCTCAGTTCCTTTGTTCATTTCAATCTGGTAGGCAGACATGTCCTTATAAGTTTCTGCATGCACATCAGTCACCGTGTATCCTGCGTATTTAGAAGATAACATCTTTGTGACCGGGGCGGGCAACCCTGCAAAATCCTTCATTTGATTGGTGCTCCCTATCCAGTTACCCTGCGCATCATACCAGGCATAATATTTAGCATTGTCCAGGTCATACATCACGGCATAATCCCTGTTGGTGAGGGCGGGCCAACCGGTAAGATCCCACTCAATATGTACAGTGCTGCTGTTATACTTGTACCATTTCACGTTGGTAGCTTTAGGAAAGCGGGCGTTGAATGAAGTGGCAACCGGTGCCGGCGGCGTAATGATGGTATCCCTGGTGGTATTATTCAGGGTACTGTTCGCCATCGTGCTTCCACTTACTGTTATGGCATTGCCTGAGGTGGGCTGTGTTGCTGAAGCCGCAGATGCGGGCGCGGGAGTGGTTGTCATCACTACCGTAGATGGCGGTGTGGCTATGCTGGCTTCCGGTTGTACAGCCGGGGTGCCG
>JAKFCK010000603.1:0-4359 GCA_036676685.1 Chitinophagaceae bacterium
GCTTACGATCCTCACTGCGCTGATGGCATAGACAGCCACCGCCTCCTCCTGCGTGAAAAAGGAGATAATCAGTGGAGCGAAACCTAAAAAGATCAGGGACATCAGCCCCATGAATATCGCGTTGTATTTGGCAGTACGCATTACCGATAGTGCTGCGCGTGCGGGTAAACCAGCTCCAAGGTTTTGCCCCACGAGTGTGGCCGCGGCATTGCTCATGCCCCATGCCGGCAGGATAAAAAACAGGACAATCCTGATGGCGATCTGGTACCCGGCAGAAGCATCACTGCCACCTGTCTGCACCACCAGGCTGGCCAGAACGATCCAGCTGCCGGAGCCGATGAGGAACTGCAAAGTGCCTGGCCATGCGATGCTGATCAGCGAACGGATGATCGGCCAGTCAGGTGTGAATAAACGTATAGCAAACCTTACCAGTCTTTTGCCGTTAAATAAATGGTACAACTGGTAACCAACACCAATGCCGCGCCCGATGGTTGTGGCCATGGCAGCGCCCTCCAGCCCGAACGCTGGTATCGGCCCGAGCCCACGAATAAGCACAGGGCATAAAATAATATTGCAGATATTGGCCAGCCATAAACTTTTCATCGCCATCATAGCATCTCCTGCCCCACGGAAAATACCATTGATCAAAAACAGTAACATGATTACCAGGCTGCCCGCCATCATGATGCGGGTATAGCCTGTGCCTGTTTTTATGGCTTGGGGTTCGGCACCCATGAGCCTGAGGATATCAGCCGCATAAATAAAACCAGGGATGCTGACCAGTATGGTAATAAATAATGCGACGAGTATGGACTGCATACCAGCTTTGGTAGCAGCTTCGGGGTCCTTTTCCCCCACGCGGCGCGCCACCATTGCCGTGGCTGCCATGCTAATGCCTATCGCTAACGAGTAAACGATAGTAATCACGGACTCCGTAAGTCCCACTGTAGACGTGGCATGTTTGCCAAGATGGCTTACAAAATAAATATCTACGAGGGCAAACACACTCTCCATGCTCATCTCCAGCATCATGGGAATGGCCAGTAGGATCACAGCACGGCGTATGCTGCCCGTTGTATAATCCAGCAGTTCGCCGTTGAGCGATTGTTTGACCAGGGAAAAAATGTTCGAAAAACTATAAGAAGAAGAAGTTGAATTGTAAGACATGAGTTTGTTTTAACCTTTGGAAAATGAAATAGCCTGGCTGTATAGCAGTGCTGTACGTATTTTTCGTGGAGATAAGTTGCTGTCTAAACCAGCAACCGGTTAAAACTTCATAAAACTTACAATTAACGGGTGCAAAGATTAAAAAGTTTTTGCATAATAAAAGTAATTTTTTGGATGAACGGGCCATACACGTTTATTACCGGGGATCTTTAGTGCAGGCAGCCAGCAACTGCTGCATAAAACGCAATCCCTTTTCATTTGCGAATGCGATATTCCTGTTGGGAACTTCGTCTATACCAGGATAACTGTCCACAGCTTTGCTTACACTGTCTTCGCGCAGGAAATGGAGCATTGGGTAGGGCGAGCGGTTGGTATAATTAGCTGCATCGGTATCCTCAGACCCCGCAAATAAATATTGGGGATGAAAACTGGCTATTTGGTACACGCCTTCGTATCCTTCTTTTTCCAGTAACTCCTGGGCATCGTCGACGAGGTCCAGGTAGGTATCAAAGTTTTCGAAAGAACCAGGTAAGATCAGCAGGGTGGTTTCGATGCCCGGGTTTTCGGTTAATTGTTGCATCACATGGGCAACTGCGGATAATACTATTTCTGTGTCAGCATTTTCCAGGACCTCGTAAAAAATGCTGCCTCCCTTAAGTTCCCGGGCAGCAAAGGGGCAAAAATTACATCCCACCACCACATCGGTGATCCAGTTTTTAGTGTGTTCAATGATGAGATCAGCCGTTTGGTTCATGTTAATGTGTTAAGCAATAGAGCGGATGTATAATTCCTCTACCTTTTTCCTGGCCCATTCTGTTTTGCGTAAGAATTTTAGAGAAGAGTTGATCGTGGGATTGCTGGTGAAGCAATTAATTTTAATAATATTGCCCAGCTCTTCCCATCCAAAATGGTGCACCAATTCTTTAAGAATTGTTTCCAATGTTTTTCCATGAAGCGGATCGTTGGATGCCATGGGATTGTTTTTTGCAAAGATAAGTTTATGAATTATCAATCAACCATTCTGCGCTCCAATTGAAAAGTTTGCCAACTTAAATTGTTTTTGCCGCTACCTAAGTTTACGGGCAAGACCGGACAGCAGGGCGCTACGGGTTAGCAGGTTGCGCTATTTTACCAGCACCGTATATCCCCAGGCCGGCAGGTTCATTGTGTCCTCTATTTTTAGTTCATAGTTGCTGCCTGTAAACAGTTCTTTGTAAACTCCCGCATGATATTTTAATTGCAGTTTTACGGTGATGGCTGTATTGCTGAAATTGATCACGGGGATTACTATTTGCCCGTTTTTTTCACGGCTGAAGGAGATCACTTTCGCTGGCTGGTCATTAAATATCCTTACCATCCGGCCCCCGCTCTCCCCATTCCAAAGTGCCTGGTTATCGTGTTTTAAGGCAAATAATTTTTTATATAAATCCGCGAATGGGTGGGGCTTCCATTCAATGCTGTCTTTCTCAAAAAACTTCAGCGAACGGTCAAGGCCCGCTTCCTGCCCACTATACACGAGTGGCATCCCATTGACAACCGAAGCCAGCACCATACATGCCGGCAGGGCATTACCGAAATTCGAATACTGGTTACCCTCCCAGGAGTTTTTATCGTGGTTATCGGTAAAAGTCAAACGGTAGCCGTCTGGTGGGAAGGTGCTTACATCATGGGCCATGTATTCTACAAGCCCGCCGATATTTTTTTTACCGGTAGCTACTTCATGCATCCTGTCCCAAAGGCTCCAGGAGTAGGTCATGTCAAAAGCTTTTTTATGCAGGTCGCGGCTTTCCCATTCGGCCAGCATAAACACAGGTTTGATGATCTCCAGTTCCGCTCTCACATTTTCCCAAAAATCAGTGGGTATAAAACCCGCCACGTCACAGCGGTATCCATCAATACCCGTGTCCCTTACCCAATATTTCAGCACCTCCGTCATGTATTTCCGGATGCCGGGCTGGTCGTAATCGAAATCAATGATGTCTTCCCAATCGTACCAGGGCGTAGGCTGAAAATTACCTTCCGCCGTTTTGGTATACCATTCCGGGTGTTCTGTTGCCAGGGGGTTATCCCATGCCGAATGATTAGCCACCCAATCAAGGATCACATACATTCCCATGTCGTGAATTTTTTGCACGAGGGTTTTAAATTCTTCACTAGTGCCGAATTCAGGATTTACCGCGTAGTAATCTTTCACTGAATAATAGCTACCCATGGTTCCTTTTCTTTTTAATTCACCAATGGGATGAATGGGCATCAACCAGATGATATCAATGCCCATGTCTTTAAGCCTTGACAGGTGTTTTTCAAATCCTTTGAAATTTCCTTCCGCACTGAATTGCCGGATATTCACTTCGTACAAATTACTGCCTCTGGCCCAGGAAATGGTTGGAAATAGTTTAGCCATATCACCTAAAAATAATACTCACATCAATCCATAACTTCATTAAATGAATATCATGAAAAATATTTTGCTGGAAGGTGCAAATGGAAAGTCGGTTGCTGCAGATATTTTTAATGAAAGCGGGGAGAACAGGAAGCCGGTTGTGATATACGCCCATGGCTTCAATGGATTCAAAGACTGGGGTAACTTCGATATGATCGCTAAACAATTTGCAGAAGCAGGTTTTGTTTTCGTCAAATTTAATTTCTCGCACAACGGCACTACTCCTGAATACCCCGAAGCATTTGTTGACCTTGAAGCGTATGGCAACAACAACTATACGAAAGAGCTGGAAGATTTACAGTCAGTGATCGACTGGACACTGGATGCAAACAATCCGCATCATGGTGCACATGATTGCGGCGCCTGCAGCGGAAGACCCGGTGCAACAAACGCAAGAGTACAAGCCTTTATCTTAAATCATAAAACTGTAAGAGAAATATTGGCAGCGAAAGGAATTACTATTCCAGCTGCAACGCAGTTTATTGGCTGCATGCATGATACTGCAGCAGATGTAATGGCTTATTATGATGAAAATATTTTGAGTGAAGAGAATGCAAAAGCACATTTCATAAACATTCAGAATTTTGAAACAGCTTTAAATCTTAATGCAAAAGAAAGAAGCAGAAGATTTGCATCAATTAATACCAAACAGGAATTAGAGCAGGTGCGTAAAGCAATTCATAGCCGCTCAGTTTCTTTGTTTGAACCAAGACCGGAGTTGGGGCATGGTACTAATACCTTAGCCATCA
>JAKFCK010000604.1:0-4820 GCA_036676685.1 Chitinophagaceae bacterium
AGGCTTATGTCTTCTACTATTCTGAACTGCAGTCCGAGGCCGATTGGCATTATGGCGCTGTAATATCCCCGATATTTGGAAGCTCCCACACCTACGCTAATATAGGGAACCACTGCATATTTATCTGTAAGCAACTTTATATTAGCAGTTGCCACCGCTTCCAGCAAAAGGCTTTTGCTATCTCTTGGTGCTTTATTTGGCACAGGATAATCAGTAAAAGTTCCTGCGAGCGAAGTTGAAATGTCAATGTGGTTAGTCATACCCTGGGCATAGCTGATCGCAAGTCCCGGGGTCATCCTTTTTGTTTTAGTCCATTGTTTATCCCTGAGCACATTTGATAATCCATTAGACCTGAGATCAGCGGCAGTCTCAAAATCAACGTACAGGAAATGAACACCAAGTGTAGGCTCTTTTTTGTAGTCATTCTGACCAGATACTATTGCACACATAGCAATAGACAGAAAAGAGAGCATAATTTTCTTCATAAAAAGTAGTTTTTCGTAAACGCAACAAAAATAGCGGCTTCGTTTCAATTGATGAAATAAATTACCGGGAATGTGGTAATAACCCGCAGGAAGGAAAAATGTTGAGGCTATTTGAGTTTATTGTAAGGCTTTTGGTTCAGGACTTCAACTTTTACGCGGGTAAGCCCGCTCTTGATGTACCCGAGTTGTTGTGCCCCTGTGCGGGTGAGATCTACGATTCTACGTGTTTTTACATGCAACCGGTCATTGGTTCTTACTACGATCGATTTGCCATTCCTTAAATTAGTGACCTTCACCCAGGTGCCAAGTGGCAGTACGTTACAGGCTGCTGTCATTTTGTTTTGCCTGAATATTTCCCCGGTCGCCGTTTTCCTGCCTTCAAATTTGGCGGCATAATAACTAGCCTGGCCATACAGTAATCGCTTGGAAATTGAAGAAACTTTTGCGCTTGCGGCAGTTCCCTTTTCGGAACCCTTGTTTAGCACTGCTGCAGTTTGACTGTAGGCAGTGATCGTTACAAAAGCAGCAGCAATGATTGAGAAAAAAAAGGCCAACTCAATCTTTTTTGTTTTTAACATGTGGTATATTAAAGTAAAAAATCATTTATGAGCGAAAAATTTTTCTCTCAAAACTTTGTCTTCACCATAAACATCATCATAAAACCGAACAGCGCCTTGTGCGCCTTCGCACCCAAAGTAAAGGATAAAAATTGGTATCTGCTTTTTCACGGGCACCACATGTTTCTCTTTTCGTGCGATCCAGGTAGTAATTGAATCGGGGGTAAAATTAAAAGAGTCACGCTGTGGGTAGTATAAACTATCATTTCTTGCAATGTAAAAGGCAAGTTTTTTCCACTGCTCTACCCTCACGCACCCATGACTGAGGCTGCGTACCTTATTCTTAAATAGATAACGTTGATTTGTGTCGTGCAGGTATACAGAATAAGGATTTTTAAAATTAAATTTTATCACGCCAAGTGCATTATTGTCTCCACTGGCCTGGCGAACAAGGTACGGTATACCCTTTGTAAACCGGAACCAGTCTACTGACCAGGGGTCAACTTCATCGCCATTATTACTGTACAGTGCGAGTCCTTTACTTCCAAGGTAACCCGGGTTCTTCCTGAGGCCGGGAAGCAATTCCTTTACAATAATACTATTGGGCACCGTCCAGGTCGGAAAAATCACAAGATCACTGATATGGCTGCTGATACGGGGTGTAGGCGTACCGGGCTTGCCGATGATAACTTTTGATTCCATAATTACTGAATCGCCCTCCCACACCTGCAATCTATAGGAAGGGAGATTCACCCATATGTATTTTTCGGGTAGCCGTGGGGGTAAGCGTTTGTATTTATCCAACGTGATTGCAATGCGTTTCAATTTTTCCCGGTCCGTATTGTTGAGGCTGTTCACCAGTGCGGACGACAACCTGCCGGTAGTTTTTAATCCTGTTTTTTCCTGGTAACGGATGAGCAGCTGGCTAAGGCTAAAAGAATCAATATCCGCCGCGCTACCGTTAAATAATCCCTCTTCGGTAAACCGATGAAGCAGGTTTTGAAAAAAAACCAGGGAATCTTTATATGGATAACGCAGGTAAGTATAGCTTTTTGCATCCATATTGTACAGGAAAGAGGGCAAACCATTTTTGAGCGAAACATATTCCTTTAACTCCGGTTGCAGCGTCTTTACAATACTACTGATAGAGTCCCCACTCAATAATTTATTAAGGTATACGGCGAAAAAATCCCTGTGTTTATTTTTATTGTGTTTCCACCCCATGCTGTCGGGCTGAAGCCTTCCCTGCTTAAGATCCTGTATCAACCGGAAAAAAGCATCACTGAACAATAGATCTGCTTTGGCCCAAAGTCCCGGTTCTTTTCTCTTTAGGGAGTCCGTTTCCAAGAGAGTTTTCAACGACCTTAATGCAGGATAATGGTAATGCTCCGGGAAAAGCCCGTCCATACCGGACCTGCCCAGGTAGCTAACCAGGGAATCTGCATACGGTTTCCAGTTTTCCTGGGTGCTCCATACCGGCAGGTATTTGCTTTGGGCATAATAATGATCCAGCACGGGAAGGGAAAAAAATTGCGGGCTGTCCACTGATTTTTTACCCGGATCGGTTGTCTCATTTTCAATAAGCTCTTTGATTGCTGCCTGCACATAACCATCCATCCGCGCGGCCGGGATTTCGATTACAGTCTCTTGTTCCTGCGCGGTTTTATTATTCCCGCAGGAATGCACCACAAGAATGATCGTAAAAAAAACAATATGAAGCAATCGCCCCTGCTTCATACTTTAATTATTTGAAGTAAACCGGGGTAAAATCTGGTCATGTCTCTCACATATGGATTCACATACAAGTTACACAATGCATGAATACATTGAACAGCCGGTTGATTTTTTATGTGTCCGCTGAAATCAATTTAGGCGTTACTAAATTTTCGAAGCTTATGGTTAAGGCCGGGAAGGCCAGCTTTACCCGGCCGGCATAAACCGGGTTCCAACGACCGGGTATTCGTGTTAAATGATTTACCACAACAGGGAGCGTGAGATCAGAATCCGCTATTCCCTTTCGCCATAAATCCGGTAAAACTTTCAACCTGCTTTATGCCGGCTTGCTGCTATTCGTGTAATTGCTGCTATTCGTGTATTTTGCATCGCAATAACCAACATGAAATATTATATCATTTCCGGAGAAGCCAGTGGCGACCTGCATGGCAGTAATCTTATAAAAGAGCTGCGCAGGCTGGATGCAGATGCCAGCATACGATGCTGGGGTGGTGACCTTATGGAAGCCGCTGGTGCCACACTTGTAAAACATTATCGCGATCTCGCATTCATGGGATTCACAGAAGTGATCAAAAACATCGGCACAATATTTAAGAATATTGCATTTTGCAAAGCAGATATCCTGCAGCACCCGCCGGATGTGCTCGTGCTGATCGATTACCCCGGTTTTAATCTCCGGATTGCCAAATGGGCCAGGGAACAGGGTTTTCGGATAGTGTATTATATCTCACCACAGATCTGGGCCTGGAAAGAAAACCGTATTCACAGTATCAAAAAAAATGTGGACAAGATGCTGGTGATCCTTCCTTTTGAGAAAGATTTTTACAGGAAGTGGAATTTTGAAGTGGAGTATGTCGGCCACCCGTTGGTAGAGGTAGTGGATGACTTTCTTATGAAAGGCTCATTGGTGAACGAATCATTGGTCAATGAGTCAATGGCTTTTAGGGAAGACAATAATGTAAATAATGACCTAATGACCAATGACAATATAAAAAACGCCCCTTCAAAAATCATTGCCCTTTTACCCGGGAGCCGTAAGCAGGAAATATTAAAAAAACTCCCCGTCATGCTTCGCGTGGCCGCTTTTTTCCCGGAATATAAATTTGTGGTGGCCAAAGCACCGGGGTTACCGGATGAGTTTTACCAGGATCTCCTGTCACCTTATAAAAATGTGGATGCTGTGGCCAATAAAACTTATGATTTGTTAGCCGGCGCAGAGGCAGCTATCGTTACCAGCGGCACGGCAACTTTGGAAACAGCTTTATTCGGGGTGCCGGAAGTGATCTGTTACAAAAGCAATAATATTTCTTACCAGATAGCGAAGCGGTTAGTGAAAATAAAATACATCTGCCTGGTGAACCTTATCATGGATAGGGAAGTTGTAAAGGAACTGATCCAGGACGACCTGACAGTAGAAAATCTTGTGGAGGAATTGAAGAAATTGTTGTTTGATGAGAACCGGAAACTTCAGCTGGAGAAAGATTACGAGGCCCTTAAAACTTTACTCAGTGCAGGTGGGCACGCATCGGCCAACGCTGCACGAAGTATTTACAGCATGCTGAACTGATCGTTATTTCAGCAGCAACTTGATCACGATAAAGATCAACGCCAGCAGGAACAATATGATGGATAGCCGGTTTATACCGTGCATGTATTTTACAAAATCCGACTTTGGTGCATTCGGGTCTTTTTTTTTCAGGTAAAGGTATTCCGCTATTTGACGAAGGATGCCCATTTTTCAATTCAGTTTTGTTGCAAGTTAATAAATTTGGCAGGACGCTCTTTTTAACGCTTAAATCGTTTAAAGGTTTAGCCGTATAAGGTTTTCCGCCTTTGACGTCGCCACACCCCTGGATACCCAGTACCCATACAATCACCAATTACCCATGCATTCACCAATTCACCTGTTGTCTCCTTGACTTATTGATTTATTGACCCATTCACTTATTGACCCATTCACTCATTGACCCATTCACTCATTGACCCATTCACTCATTGACCCATTCACTCATTGACCCATTCACTCATTGACCCATTCACTCAT
>JAKFCK010000605.1:0-12057 GCA_036676685.1 Chitinophagaceae bacterium
ACTAATATGGGCCAGGGTAAAAAAAAAGTAAGTTTTGCTTCGCCATACACCGGTAAGATCATCGTGCTCGACCTGAAGCAGCTCGGTGGCAAAGTGATCGCGCAAAAAGATGCGTTTTTATGTGCCGCTAAAGGAGTGAGCATTGGTATAGAATTTCAACGCAGGCTGGGCACGGGTATCTTTGGTGGGGAAGGATTTATTATGCAAAAGATCGAAGGGGACGGGTATGCTTTTGCACATGCGGGCGGTTACGTAGTGGAGAAGGAGCTCATGCCCGGTGAGATATTAAAAGTAGATACCGGGTGCGTGGTGGCGTACACTGCAGGAGTGGATTTTGATATTGAATTTGTGAGGGGGATTAAGAATTTTATGTTTGGTGGAGAGGGATTATTTTTTGCAAAATTGCAAGGGCCTGGTAAAGTATGGTTGCAATCCCTTCCTATAAGCCGCCTGGCCGGAAGGATCATGCAGTATGGCAACTACAATCGAAAAGAAGAAGGAAGTCTATTGGGTGGTTTGGGTAATTTGCTGGATGGGAGGGAGTGAGTGGTCCAATGGTCCGTGGTCGATGGTCCATGGCCGTTTGTAAGGTTTGATGGTTCTTATGCATCGGGCAATGAGAATTGGCAATAGACAATAAGCAATAGGCAATGGACAAGATGCCCGAACAAAAAACATAAAAAGAAACACAGGCCCTTATAGACTAACTATCGAAAGTCCGGCCATGGACCACAAACACAACTTCTAATCAAAAAATCTCTACCAAATATGCGCCTTCGCCCATGGAATATTAATGATCTTGAGAGCCTGGTGTTATACGCCAACAATATCAATGTTTCCAGATTCCTGATGAATAAATTTCCTTTTCCCTATACCAGGGAGGCGGGCGAAAGATTTATTGCTTTTGCTACCCGGGAAAACCCTGTACATATCCTGGCGATAGAAATCGATGGAAAAGCTGTGGGCGGTATTGGCATTCACCCATTAGTGGATGTGGAATGCAAAAATGCAGAAATGGGTTATTGGCTTGCAGAACCCTATTGGGGCAGGGGTATTATAACAGCAGCTGTCAAACAGATGATTGATTACGGGTTCCAAAACTTTGACATTAACCGCATCTTCGCCCGGCCATTCGGAACCAACATAGCCTCCCGAAAAGTTTTGGAAAAAACAGGTTTTATTTTGGAAGCCAAATTTGAAAAAACCTTTTTCAAAAACGGCGAATACCTGGATGAATACGTGTACGCAATAAGGCGAAAGCAATAAACAACAAAGTCTCCCTGCTAACATACCCGTATCCCCAACCCGTAAACCCCACCCCGCAAATCCTAACTCCCCACTCGCTACTTGCTACTCACCACTCACTTCACCACACTCACTTCCAGGTAACTCGGTGCTGCAGTACTATGATAAACCCTGTGTGTTGCTTTGATAAAATCACTAGCATCGGCCTTATAGATATTCGGCACATATTTCTGCGGGTTCCGGTCAAATGCAGGGAACCAGGTACTTTGCACCTGCACCATTATGCGATGGCCTTTTTTAAAAGTGTGTAACACGTCTTGTAATGCGAAATTGATAGGCGTTATTTTGTTCGCCACCATTGGTTCAGGTTTTTCAAAACTGTTCCGGAAACGGCTGCGCATGATCTCGCTTCGCACCATATGCTGGTAACCGGCCAGTGTTACGCCCTTATCGGTATAGGGACTGTTCTTCATATCCCCGGGATAGACATCGATCAGTTTTACCACCCAGTCGGCATCAGTGCCGGTAGTGCTTACCTGCAGTTTAGCCATCAACTCGCCGCCCAGGGTAATGTCTTCTGTAAGCGGTTCTGTTTCAAAAACCAGCACATCTGTGCGGCGTCCCGCAAACCGCTGGTCCTCGCTCATATAGTTTCTCGGTGTGATCTGGAACGAACCTGCAATATCCATCGTGTAAGGAACTGGTTTATTAGGATCACTGATGTATTCGCTATAACCGCCAGCCTTAGGAGCTGTAAAGGACAGTTCCTCTTTAGGCTGAAAATAAAGCCTTCTTTTTTCTGCATTGGCAGGGGGCCATTGGTTAAAGGGTTCATATACTTTTTTTCCGGTGTTGAACATGTAGGCGTCTGGTAAACCTGTTTTACCATCGGCAGGGCCTTTTAAGAAATGATCAAAAAATTTGGCTTCAACGTCACGCTGGTAAAAGGTAGCCAGGCTGTCTCCCCAGTAAAGCTGGTAATGTTTGGACTGCCCGGTTTCCTGCGCCCAGTTGCCATGCCCGAATGGGCCCATGGTAATAATGTTATACACCCCCGGGTTATTTTTTTCAATTTCCTTGTAAGTCACCAAAGCGCCATACAGGTCTTCTGCATCAAACCAGCCGCCTACAACAAGGTAAGCGGGCTTTAGGTTCCTGAGGTGATTTACGATTCTCCTGCTTTTCCAGAAAGTGTCATAATTAGGATGTTCAGTGATTTCTTTCCATAAAAAATTATCCTTGTAATATTTATCACCTAATTGCTTTAGCGTGCCGCCCCTTTTGTAAAAGTCGTATGCATCCGGTGTAGGCTTATCAAAAAGTTTGTACCAGTCCGATTCCACGGGCTTTTCCGGCCTTGTGCCAAATATGGGGAAGTTCCAGAAATAGCCCTGCGTAAATACGCCATTATGGTGGAAATCATCCCAGAAAAAATCAGCGATCGGGGCCTGTGGACTTACTGCTTTTAAGGCAGGATGAGCGTTTATGCTCCCTGCGGATGCATAAAAACCGGGGTAGGAGATCCCTGACTGTCCAACTCTGCCGTTGTTGTATGGAAGATTCTTAAGTAGGAATTCTATGGCATCATAAGTGTCAGTACTCTCATCTACATCCTTGTTGGTTTTTTTATTTACTAAATGTGGTGTCATGTTGGTCCATACACCTTCACTCATATACCTTCCTCTCACATCCTGCTGAGCAAATATGTATTTACTCCTCATCATTGTTTCACTACCTATAAATGCATTGTATTTATCCGCCTCATAGGGACCAACACTGTAAGGTGTCCTGTTAAGCAACACCGGGTATTTGTTGGTGGCGGATGCATCTTTTGGCACATATACATTGGTAAATAATTTTACACCATCCCTCATGGGTATACGAAACTGCAGTTTGTTGTAATTCTCCTGCACATATTTCATCATTTTGGTGTAATTGGCCAAACCGGGATCTTCTTCCATCCCCTTTCCCCTTACTGTTAATGAGTATTTACCTTCCGTGGACGTTCTGCCCTGGGCATAAGTGAAATGAGCATTGTCAACAACCACCTTCCACCCCTGCGGAATACCGGTTGTGCTTTGACTATTTTCAAAACTATTATTGGGAATATTGGCATTGATCCAGGTGCCCGGGGTTGTTTCCACTGACAGCTTAAAGTCATCAAAATAAAATGAACCGTTACCCACCACTATACCACCAATCACCATACTGTCTGCATCAGCGTCTATTTTGCCCTCGATGACAGGTTGTGCCCACTCAGTAGTTTTTACGGGCCGGTTCAGCATGTTGTCTGAAAAACCTGGTGATTTGCTCTTTCGCTCCACGTAAACCTGCAACAACGCAAAACTATTTTCATTGTCATTGGATTTCACTGAAGCGGTAAACCTGAAATTTTTCCCGGCATAAACTGTTGCAGGTATTTTTTGTGTAAATACACTGTAGTTGTCCTGTGCCATTACCGGCACGCATAAACAATAAAAGGACGAGAAAAGCAGGGCAACGATGACATGTTTCATATAAAAAGATTTGAAGGGTAATGTGTATACTTATTACCAGAATATTTACTGGGAGATAAATGTAGGAAGAAATTCATCTGCCCGCCAGCTTTTCATACTCATTAAATTCCGCCTGTCATATCCCGGCAGTAAAAATATTTTAAAAAAAACAGCCATTAAATTTGGAACTTCGATTTTCTTAATCGTATATTTGCGATATAAAATAACAATCTACATGATCATCAATAAAAAATCATCCTTTTCCGCAAAAGAACAATCGCTGGCAGAGTTTGCAAAGGCATTGGCCCATCCGGCCAGGATAGCGATCCTGAAAGTACTTGCTGAAAAAAATGAGTGTATATGCGGGGAAATAGTGGATGTGCTCCCCCTGGCGCAGAGTACGGTAAGCCAGCACCTGAAAGAGTTAAAAAATGCCGGGCTGATCAACGGTACAGTTGACGGTCCACGAAGTTGCTATTGCATCAATTGGAAAGCATTTGAAAAGTTCAACAGCGAATTCACCGGGCTATTCAATAACCTTAAAGTAACAAATGAAAAAGCCTGTTGCTAAACTATATTATCATCAAAAAGTAAAACCATGACAACAGAACAACAACTTAAAGATCTCGTAAAGGAGAAGTACAGCCAGATCGCTTTACAGGACAAAGAAACCAACCAGTCTTCCTGCTGCGGTGCCGGGGGTTGCAGTACAGAAGTGTATAATATCATGAGTGACGATTACACCAACCTGGAAGGATACAATGCTGATGCAGACCTGGGCCTTGGTTGCGGCCTTCCTACCCAGTACGCCAAAATTAAGAAAGGAGACATAGTGGTGGACCTCGGTAGCGGAGCGGGAAACGATTGTTTTATCGCACGTTCCGAAACAGGGGAAACCGGCCGGGTAATCGGCATTGATTTTACCCCCGCAATGATTGAAAAGGCGAAAGAAAATGCAGCTAAATTGAATTTTACGAATGTTGAATTTAGACAGGGAGATATAGACAATATGCCGCTTGCCGGCAACTCTGCCGATGTGGTGGTCAGCAATTGTGTGCTGAACCTTGTGCCAAATAAGGATGCGGTGATGAAAGAAATTTTCCGCGTGCTTAAGCCGGGTGGCCACTTTAGTATTTCGGATGTGGTATTGGTGGGCGAACTGCCGGAAGCATTACGTAAAGACGCAGAGATGTATGCTGGTTGCGTTTCAGGAGCCATCCAAAAAGGTGAGTACCTGGACCTGATCAAAAAAAACGCATTTGAGAACATAACCCTGCAAAAAGAAAAGGTCATTGAAATACCTGATGATATCTTAAAAAATTACCTAAGTGATGTAGAATTGCAATCCTTCAAATCGGGAAAAGCAGGTATATTCAGCGTGACCGTATATGCGGAAAAACCAGCTAATCCCGGGTGTTGCCTGCCGGGTAGCGGTTGTTGCTAAAGAATAAAAGAACAGTTTTCTTTAATTTTTAAAACTATAGCCATGAACACAATCAAAAACACGCCGGTTTGTTGCGAGGACAACGGGCTGTGCTGCGCAGGCATCACTGATATGGGATGCTGCTAAAACAAATTGCCGGAACCTGGAATGGTTCCGGTTTTTTATTTTTTTCTAATCTTGCAAAAAAATTATTATGGACCATTCAGCCGGTTTTATAGCAATGTGGAAAGAAGGGCGAACAAGGTTTTCCGGGCTTCTCTTCAACATTGGTGAAGAGGACCTCGTAGAAAAATTGCCACCGTCTCCTAACTCGGCCGGGTTCCTCATACGGCATATTGCAGATGTGGAATTACTGTTTGCTAAAAATGTTTTCCAGGCAAAAGACGTGCAGGTACAGGCCCGGACGGTGATTGCTCAGAAAGATACCGGGGAATGGACAAACCTGGAGGAGTTAATAGCCTACCAGCAATTGGCATTTGATCACCTTAGCGCAATTCTTCAAAAACAAACCGGTGAAGACTGGCAGCAATCCATCACTACAAAGGAATTTGGAACTAAAACAAAGGCAGAAGCTCTTGGCAGGATAGTATCGCATACAGCCTATCATGCCGGGCAATTGGCTCTCATCCTTAAATACGGAAAATAATATGTCTGCAAATCATTGTGCTCCTGCATTGGAAAGAAAGAAACTCGGGTTTTTAGATCGCTACCTTACTTTATGGATATTTTTAGCCATGGCCACAGGTGTGGCTATCGGTTATATTTTCCCCTCTTCTTCAGCCTATATCAACTCGTTTTCATCCGGTACTACCAATATCCCTTTAGCGGTGGGATTGATATTGATGATGTATCCACCTTTTACCAAAGTGAGGTACGATAAACTGAAGACGGTGTTTAGGAGTACCAAAGTTCTCGGTGTTTCCTTATTGCTCAACTGGGTCATAGGGCCTATACTGATGTTTATTCTTGCAATTATATTCCTGCATGCTTACCCGGAATATATGGTTGGTTTAATCCTGATCGGTCTTGCACGCTGCATTGCCATGGTAATTGTGTGGAATGAACTGGCAGATGGTAGCCGGGAATATGCCGCAGGATTGGTGGCACTCAACAGTATTTTCCAGGTTTTATTATATAGCATCTATGCGTATGTTTTTATTACGGTGTTACCGCCGCTGTTTGGCATTACCGGTGCTGTTGTAGATATCAGTATCGCACAGATCGCTGAAAGTGTTGCTATTTACCTGGGCATCCCTTTCGCTGCCGGGTTTTTGACCCGCTATTTTTTATTGAAAGCGAAGGGCGCAGATTGGTACGAGCATAAATTCATTCCATTTGTTTCTCCAATTACCCTGGTAGCCTTGCTCTTTACAATCGTGGTGATGTTTAGCCTGAAAGGTGAACTGATCGTGCAGATACCGATGGATGTTATCCGGATCGCCATACCATTGGTTATTTATTTTGCCATTATGTTTGTGGTGAGTTTTTTTATCGGCAAAAAAATGGGTGCAGATTATTCTACTAATGCATCGATTGCTTTTACAGCTGCAGGTAATAATTTTGAACTGGCTATAGCGGTGGCCATTGGGGTATTCGGGATCAACAGTGGCCAGGCTTTTGCGGGTGTGATCGGTCCATTGGTAGAAGTGCCGGCATTGATTGCATTGGTAAATGTGGCTTTCTGGTTACGGAATAAATATTATAATCCTAAACTTGCTTAAAAATCTTTCGTATAAATAATGAACATGGAAAAAAAGAAAGTGCTTTTTGTGTGTATTGAAAACAGCAACCGTTCCCAGATGAGCCAGGCATTTGCCAGGATACATGGCGGGGAGAACGTGGAAGCTTATAGCGCCGGTAGTAAACCAAGTGGTGTTGTAAATCTAAAAGCGATCGCTGCTATGAAAGAACTGGGGTATGACCTGGGTACCCATGATAGTAAAAGCCTGGAAGAAGTAAAAGCGTTTGCGCCGTTTGATGCAGTTGTTACCATGGGTTGTGGAGATGCCTGCCCCTGGATGCCGGCAAAAAAATTCCTGGACTGGGAGATCCCTGATCCAAAACATATGGAGCCTGCGGAGTTTAACAAAGTGAGGGATTTTATTGAAGAAAAGGTAAAGGAGTTACTAAACAACTTATAATATCAGTTGTAGACTTTATAGAAAAGATAGGGAGCCAATAAAAGCCAGGCCGGTATTAATATCCACAACCTGCCTTTAAAAATGTTATAATCCCCCAATAAATCGTTAAATGAGTTTCCCCGTAAAAGACCAAAGCCAAATTCAAAAAGAAGGGTCAGCATTACCCAGAACAAACCAATGCCCATTGCCCACAAACCTGATGGTGGAGGAAACTTTTTGATAATAAATGCAATATAAATGGCGAGCACAATCAGGAAGCTTACGGTTGACAACTGGTGGGCCCTTAACTCACCAAGATATTGTTTATACCACAGATCCCTGGCAGAACCGTTTGCAATCGCAATCAGCAGCATCGGAAACCAGCAAAGAAAATAGGTGAGCACGGTATTGTTCAGTTTATGTAAATACCCTTTTACCCGTAAGATGAAAAAAGCCTGTTACAGTTTTTCCACCAGCAATCGTTCACTTACCGTGTGACTGAGTGATTCAGCAGTTTTTTTATTGTAGGCAACGATCATACTTCCATCGAACTTTTCCACTTTTTTGATCTTTATCTTCAGCCCGAGTTGCAACTCGCGGCTGTTTAAAAACTTCAGGAATTCATCCGTAGTATGGATCACCGCCGATAACTTTACGGTATCCCCGGCTTTGCAATCACTTAATTTTTCGTATTCTTTCCAGTCCATCTTACCCGTTTTATCCGGGATCGGTGAACCGTGGGGATCAATTTTTGGGTAACCCAGCATGGCATCCATCTTTTCAAAAAAAAGAGGGGATTGAAGGTGTTCTATCTGTTCGGCGATCTCGTGCACCTGTTCCCAGCCGAAGCCCATTTGTTGCACAAGGAACATTTCTGTAAGCCGGTGTTTGCGAATAATGAGCCCGGCTTCTTTTTTACCTTTTTCTGTGAGCCTTAGGGGTTTATAACTTTCGTAGAGCACGAGCTTTTTTTCCGCCAGCTTTTTCATCATGCTGTTCACAGTGGGCATTTTAATAGCCAGCCGCTTACTTAACTCATTCGTGCTTACTTCCCCTTTTTCATTGGCCAGGTTGAAGAGCTCTTTTAAATAATTTTCCTCCGTTCTTGAGTGCATGGGCAAATGTATAAATAACCCCTGAATAAGCTTCAGCAATAATTAATTTGTTAGATGAATCTAAGTTTGTATTTTTGTCCTTCAAACATTAGCCTTGTAGTTATGTCACGTTTTTTCGTCCCCGTTATTTTATCGGTCGTTTCCCTTTTATCGGGGCTCTTTGCCAACGGCCAGGATGCATCTGTTTCCGGGATAGTGTTCAATGGGGACAACCGCGTGGAAGCTGCCACGGTGAAATTATTAAAGACGGGTTATGGTGCGGTTTCAGATAGTCTTGGATTTTATACAATACCTGGCCTCAGTCCGGGATTGTATACCCTTTCAGTTTCAGGTGTTGGCTATGGTTCCGCTACCCGGCAAATACGCGTAAAGGAAGGAGAAAATTTAAGTTTCGATATTCAATTGTCCGAAATCCAGGGACAGATGGATGAAGTGGTGATCACCGGCACATTGAAAGAAGTGAGAAGGATGGAAAGCCCGGTGCCGGTGGAAGTGTACAGCCCGGCTTTTTTCAAAAAAAACCCAACACCCAATATTTTTGATGCGTTGCAGAATGTGAATGGCGTAAGGCCACAGTTAAACTGTAATGTTTGTAACACAGGCGACATACATATCAATGGCCTGGAAGGACCCTATACCATGGTACTCATTGATGGTATGCCAATAGTGAGCAGTTTGTCAACCGTGTATGGCTTGTCGGGTATTCCCAACAGCCTGGTGGAGCGTATCGAAATTGTGAAAGGCCCGGCCTCATCTTTATATGGAAGTGAAGCAGTGGGCGGACTGATCAACATTATAACCAAAAAACCGGAAAATGCACCGGTGTTTTCTGCCGATGTTATGGCCACAAGCTGGCAGGAGATCAACACAGACCTGGGGTTTAAATTTAAAGCCGGCAAAAAAGCTACGTCCCTCACGGGGTTAAATTATTTTAAATATGGGAATATAAAAGATAACAATAAAGACAATTTTACCGATGTTACGCTGCAGGACCGGATTTCTGTTTTTCAAAAATGGAATTTTGAAAGGAAAAACAGCCGGGTGTTTACGGCGGCTGCCCGGTATTTTCACGAAGACCGGTGGGGAGGTGATACCAGGTGGAATAAAAGTTTCCGCGGGGGGGATAGTATTTACGGGGAAAGTATTTATACAAGGCGTTGGGAATTTTTGAGTAATTACCAGTTACCCACCCGGGAAAAACTGATGTTATCTTTTTCCTACAACGATCATGACCAGGATAGCCGGTATGGTACCACCGTGTATATAGCGCAACAGCGTATCGCTTTCAGCCAGCTTACCTGGGATAAAACTTTTAAACATCACGATTTGCTGGCAGGAGCAGCTTTGCGATATACCTACTACGATGACAACAGCCCCGCTACTGCTACGATTGAAGATAAAAATCAACCACAGAAAGTGTGGTTACCGGGGATTTTTTTACAGGATGAAATCAGCCTTTCGCCAAACCATAAGATCCTCGCAGGGGTTCGATATGATTATAATAGTGACCATGGTAATATTTTCACACCCCGCCTTGCTTATAAATGGAGCGTGAATGCCAACAACATTATCCGCTTAAATACAGGTACCGGCTTCCGGGTGGTAAATTTATTTACAGAAGATCATGCAGCACTTACGGGATCAAGAACGGTGGAAATAAAAAGTGAATTAAAGCCGGAGAAAACCTATAACGTGAACCTGAACTACCTGAAGAAACTATTTGCGGGTAACAGCACATTTATCGGGCTGGATCTCACGGCATGGTACACCTATTTCAATAACAGGATAATCGGCGACTATGAGACAGACCCAAACAAGATCATCTATAGTAACCTTACCGGGTATGCGCAAAGCAGGGGGATAAGCCTGAATACCGATATCTCATTTGCTAACGGGTTAAAGGTACTTGGAGGAGTTACGTTCCAGGATGTTTCAACGATCAACGACGGACGCAAGCAGCAGCAGATTCTTACAGAAAAATTTACAGGTACCTGGGCAGTTTCTTATGTGATAAAAGCAATTTTCCTGGGAATAGATTATACGGGGAATATCTACGGGCCTATGCGCCTGCCCTTGCTAGGCCCAACAGATCCGCGGCAACCTTATAGTCCCACGTGGAGTCTTCAGAATATTCAACTCGTGTATAAAGGGTTTAAGAATATTGAAATTTATGGGGGTGTAAAAAATTTATTGAATTTTACGCCGGCAAAGGGCAACCCATTTATTATTGCCCGCTCAAATGATCCCTTCGATAAAAAGGTGCAGTTCGATAACAATGGCCAGGTGTTAGCTACGCCAGATAATCCTTTCGGGTTAACGTTTGATCCCACATACATGTACGCTCCCAACCAGGGTATCCGTGGTTTTTTTGGTTTGAGAATAAATATAAAATGATACCTGGGCTGTTATTCTACCATATGCACACTGATGTGACATTCTCAAAATATTTTCCCGGTGTCCATCCTGATTTCAACTAATTTTACCCGATGCATTTGTATATAAAAAATATGGTTTGCAACCGCTGTATCCTGGTGGTAAGGCAGGAATTAGAAAAATTAAAGATAGTACCGGAACACGTTGGCCTGGGTGAGATTATACTGGGTAATCCTCCAACAGAAAAACTGTTGAGCGAGCTGGCTAAAAACCTTGGCGAACTCGGCTTTGAAGTCCTGGACAATTCCAAACAAAAACAAATTGAAAAGATCAGACAGGTTCCACAGACAATTGCGTTCGAGGTTCCCGACGATGAATTTGAAAAGTTCCATCAAGTGTATGATCTAGTGCATATGATGATTATCGACAAAGCTGTTCATCCGGAAGAACTAAGACTATGTGAATTGTTTGCCCTGAAATTTGAGTATCCATTAGGCGTAGTGAAGGAACTTGTTGGAACAATCAAGTCAAACATTGAGAACCAGAACGGAGTTGAAGAAACATTTAAAAGAATCAATGCTTATTTGAAGCTGTAATCTGCGCAACGCTTTTGCAACTCGATATAATGTTTTGCTTTCTGATCTGAACGTCTTTTAATCGACGTCTCTGTAAAATACCTATGTTGCTGAAAAAACTTTAATTGCTTTAAATTAAATTCCTCTTCAGAGGAGACCACTCCGTAGGCGAGCCATTCCTTTTTCAGCGTTTCTGAAATTTCAAAGAAGTCTTCCCTTCCAAGGTAATCAAGGTCAGCATCACACATTATTTCCTCCAGGTGATTGGAAGGCCGCTGAGGGATTTGTGTGGCTAAGATAAGTCCTGCAATTGTCTGGATTTGTTCGTCGCTGTATCCAAAATCAGGAAGGTGGGTTTCCACACACGTAACTGCTAAAGGTTCGTTTTTGAAATATTGCTTAACAAAGCCACAATCGTGATATGCTGCAGCGGTTTTTAACTGAATCAAGGAATCGTCATTTACCTTTTCTTCAGAGCCAATTTGCTCCACCACATCACAAACATCCATTGTATGATGAACACCGTGATAAAACAGGTTTGAAGGGAGGTTAGTCCTGAGAAAAGTAACGATAAAGTCAGTCGCGCTTTTGTGGTCCATCGGTCTAAGGACATCTAAAATACAGGGTTTTAGCTTATGTGCAAACCTACCGGATGGATTTTCTCACCATATTCACAGTAAATCAAGCCTT
>JAKFCK010000606.1:0-6217 GCA_036676685.1 Chitinophagaceae bacterium
GCGTGTGGTTATGATGAAACGAAATAAACAAACCAGTTTCGCAGACATCACGGATGTGGACTTTCATTCGTTAACAACAGAGCAGATCAGTTTTTATGTAGATAAATACAAGCCTTATGATAAGGCCGGAGCTTATGCCATCCAGGAATGGATCGGCGTGGTAGGCATTAAAGGGATCAGGGGAGATTTTTACAATGTAATGGGATTACCCGTAAGCAGAGTTCTGCAAACTTTGAAGGAATTTTCCCAGGAATAGATGGTGTATTTCCCATGGAATGGCTTTTCCGGGTTATTAGTTTAGCCGGATGAATGAAAAGATCAGTGACAGAAAGACGATTGATAAAAAGAAAAACGGGGAACTATTCATTTCGGAAAAACTGCTGCAATATATCTGGCAGTTCCAATATTTTAATTCCACTTCATTAACCACTACCACCGGAGAATCTTTACAAATCCTGGTTCCCGGAATGCATAATAAAAACCAGGGACCTGATTTTTTAAATGCTAAAATTTACACTGCCGGCACTACATGGGCGGGGAATATTGAAATGCATATCCATGCCTCTGACTGGTACGTGCATCAGCATAATGAAGACAAAAACTACAACAACGTGATCCTGCACGTGGTCTGGAAAAATGACGATCACCCGGCACTTCCATTTCCAACGTTGGAATTGCAGTCCCGGGTGTCTGCACTCCTTTTGGGAAAGTACGAGGAACTGATGCAGAGCAGCATGTTTATACCGTGCCAGCAACATATCGCTGTTGTACCCGAATTTATATTTTCGGCATGGAAAGAAAGGCTGTTGGTGGAGCGGTTGCAACAAAGGGCGTTGGTTATTGAACAAATGCTGGCTAAAAACAGCCAGCATTGGGAAGAATGTTTCTGGTGGATACTCGCAAAAAATTTCGGCATAAAGATAAACGCCGACGCATTTGAGAAAATTGCCCGATCGATCCCGCTTAATGTGCTGGCAAAACATAAAAACCAGGTACAGCAAATTGAAGCTTTATTAATGGGGCAGGCAGGCTTGCTGGATAAGACTTTCCGTGATGCCTACCCGAATATGCTTCGCAGGGAATATATGTTCCTTCAAAAAAAATACGGCCTGCAGAAAGCGTACGCTCCCTTGTATTTCCTCCGTATGCGGCCTGCAAATTTTCCCACCATCAGGCTGGCGCAGCTGGCAGCACTTATACAACAAAGCCATCATCTTGTTTCCACGATAAAAGAGGCTGAAGGGCTGGAGACTGTACAAAAGTTATTAAAAGTAACAGCCAATGATTACTGGCATTACCGCTATATGTTCGACGAGGAAACAGCCTACCGAAAAAAAACATTGGGAGACCAGATGATCCGGAATATTCTCATCAACACAGTGATACCGGTCTTATATGCTTACGGTTATTTAAACAGCAACGAATCCTGTAAAAACAAAGCATTACAATGGATGGAAGAGGTGGACGTGGAAAATAACAGCATCATAAAAGGTTTCAGCGCTTTAGGTGTAAAGAGCCGGTCGGCTTTCGATTCACAGGCCCTTATCCAATTGAAGAATGACTATTGTAATTATAAATTTTGCCTGAAATGTGCCGTGGGGAACAGGGTGTTGAGGAATGAGGAATTTTGGATGACTTAATAGTATATAAAGTAACTAAGTATATAAAGTCGCTCCCGCAACAAACTACCTATCTACTTTATATACTTTATTTACTTCAACCCAACCTTGAGCCTTGAACCTTAAACCTTAAACATTCTTCCTCACTGCCTCACTCCCAACGATAGTCCACCGCCACTTCCAGGTCCGGGTGTATACTTTTCATGACCGGGCAATTGTCGCCGATCTTTTGCAGAAGGATACGGTCATTTTCTTCCACGCCGGCCGCCGGCAAATGAAGTATCACTTCTATTTTCCCGATCCTGCGGGGGTTGCCCAACATGTGTTTGGTTACATCAATCATGGCGCCGCTGAGATCTATCTGCATATCCGCTGCTTTGATGCCCATGGTGGTGATCATGCAGGTGGCCAAAGCCACACATACCGTGTCGGTGGGGCTGAAACGTTCGCCCTTTCCCCTGTTATCAGTTGGCGCATCTGTTTCGGTTACAGTGCCGCTTTGCAGGTGGGTGCACTCGCAGCGCAGGTCTCCTTTGTATATTACGGATGCAGTCATCGTTCAGTTTGTTTAAATGTATTTGTTAATTGAAGGCCCCAAAGGTAAAATTGAATTGAACATTTAGCTGCGCATCCTATTTTTGCATAAATTTACTTAAGTAAAAAGTAACCATGAAGAAATTATTTTTAGTACTCCTTGCCACTTTTGCGCTCAGTGCTGTATGGGCACAAACAGAACAATCAGCAAAAAAAACCAGGAGGGAGGCCCGCACAGAGAGGATCAACGCTATGGCTAAACTGGAAGAAGAAGGTGTGATCGGGTATAAAAAACATACCGTTTTTGGAGGCAAACTCAGTTCTGACGGTTATGGTGCCTTTATAGAAATTGGCAAAGCAATGTCTGTGAGAAAGGCTTTGTTGTTCCAGCTGGATATTTCAGAAAGGAAGCATATTAAAGAAGAAAAGGAGCAGGTATACCTGAATACATCACCACTGATCTATGGAAAAATAAATTTTTTCTACCCCGTCAAACTGGGGGTGCAGTACCAGTACCTTTTAGGAAATAAAGGAAACAGGAACGGCGTTAGCGTAACTGCGAACTTAGGTGGCGGACTTTCTCTGGGCCTGCTGCGTCCTTACATGATAGACGTGGATAAACAGGGTGAGCGCACTTTCGTAAAATACGAATCGGCCGACAGTACTTATTTCCTGGATCGCAGCACTCATATTGCCGGCCCGGGTTTTGGCAAAGGTTGGGGCTCCATGAAATTTACGCCCGGTCTTTACGTAAAACCGGCAGTGCGTTTTGATTATGGAAAGTATAATGAGATGGTGAGTGCGCTTGAAGTTGGCTTAACAGCCGAATACTTTACAAAGAACATTCCCCAGATGATCTATATCGAACAAAAGAAATTCTTTTTTTCTGCATATGTAGCAGTGCTGTTCGGAAGACGTAAATAAGCTTTACGCATTGGCCAAGCCTACGCCGGCCATAGCAAGAAATTCCTAATACCGATGAAATGATCATTATTTAATTCGCATACAGGGACTATCTTTGTGCCGCTTTTCACATCATAATATAGCTAAATGGCCTGTGCTCCTGCAATAGACGAACAACAACCGTTACCTGTAAAAAAACCTAATTGGTTAAGGGTTAAACTTCCCATTGGAGAAGAATATAAACACGTGAGGGGCCTGGTAGATACCCATAAGTTACATACCATCTGTGAGAGCGGGAATTGTCCTAATATGGGTGAATGCTGGGGAGCCGGCACAGCCACGTTTATGATACTGGGCAATATTTGTACGCGCAGTTGTGGTTTTTGTGCTGTAGCCACCGGGCGTCCGTTGCCTGTTGATTGGGATGAACCTCAAAGGGTTGCAGAGGCCATTCACCTCATGAAGGTCAAACATGCCGTGATCACCTCAGTGGACCGAGACGAATTAAAAGATGGCGGTAGTATTATCTGGTATAATACTATCAAGGCGGTCAAATCATTAAACCCTGGCACAACCCTGGAAACCCTTATTCCTGATTTTAAAGGAAAAAATAAAGCCGAAAATGTGCAACGCATCATAGCTGCAGCACCGGAAGTGGTAAGCCACAACATTGAAACAACGGAGAGGCTTACCCGACAGGTCCGCATCCAGGCACAGTACTGGCAAAGCATGGATACGCTTAAGATGCTTAAAGCCGGAGGGATGCGCACAAAAAGCGGTATCATGCTGGGCCTGGGTGAAGCGAAAGAGGAAGTAGTGCAGACCTTGCAGGAATTATACAACAGTGGAGTAGATGTGGTCACGATCGGGCAATACCTTCAACCGAGCAAAAAACATTTACCCGTGCAACGTTTTGTGCACCCGGATGAATTTGCAGAATACCGCGAGATAGGCTACCAGATCGGATTGGATTACGTGGAGAGCGGCCCGCTGGTTCGCTCTTCTTATCATAGCGAGAAACATGTGATACCCAATTGGGGCCGGAATAAGTGGATGGAAGAGAAGGGAGTGAAATGAGGAATTAGGAATGCGAAATAAGGAATAAGAAACTGGGGGCCTTTGCAGTGATGCAGGGGCTTTTAATTTTCGGTTAAAATTCATTCGATTTTATGGTCAAAATACCGCTTGTTATTTTCCCTTTGTTTATGACGGCTTGTGTGAGTGCGCAGGTAAAATGGATCAATGCAGATGCAGATTATGCCCCGGTTCCCAAAAATTTTCATGTGTTTAAAACGAGGGATTCCCTGGCTGGCAAACCCTTCATTGCCTATTATGCCATTGCAGATCTTAAAGACAAAAAACTTGTATTCACTGCTGATACCACTCACAAAAGACGCCTTACACCGCAACAGTATTACGCCAGGAACGGGCAGGCACTGCTGGTAGTCAACAGTACTTTTTTTTCTTTTTCTACACACCAGAACCTCAATACAGTTGTAAAAAACGGCAGGCTTGTTGGCATGAATGTGCACTCCATACCGATGAGGGGGAAAGATACCTTTCAATACCGGCATCCCTTCGGTAGTGCAATAGGTATCTCCAGGCGCCGAAAACCTGATGTGGCATGGCTGCTCACAGATTCGTCTAAAAGATTTGCTTACGCCTCGCAGGTGCCGGTATCCGCATGGAAAGACAGCGTTGCTGATCAACCATTTGATGTTGTAAGGGACCGCCACAAAAACTTAAAAAAATGGAAAACACAAACCGCGGTTGGCGGCGGGCCGGTACTGGTGCAAAACGGCGACGTAAATATTTCCAATAACGAAGAACTCAAATTCGGGGGTAAAGCTATCAATGACAAACACCCACGGACATTAATGGGGTACACACGCGACAATAAGCTAATTATTTTCGTCATCCAGGGCCGCAGTCCTGGCATTGCAGAAGGTGCCAGCCTGGTGCAGGCCGCAGAACTTATGGCAGCGCTCGGTTGCGTGGAAGCTTTGAACCTGGATGGGGGAGGCAGCAGTTGTATGCTCATCAACGGAAAGGAAACAATCCAGCCGAGTGACAAGGGGCAGCAAAGGGCTGTGCCGGCTGTGTTTATCATCAAAAGCAAAGCCCGGTAAGTGGCTGCTAAATTTTTTTGCCGTATTTTTAGATTTCGATCGCTGCCGCAATTTTAAAGAGAAATACAAATAACACATGAGTGACTATTCATCGAATGGCTTGCAGCAATTTAAAAATGAGGTTGGAATAAAGTTCCAGCTCTACAACAGTTTGTTCACGGGATTACCGTTTCATCGTATAGAAAAAACAGGTATCCTGCTTTCCTTATTACTGGATCACTGTGAAGAGGGGTATAAGAGAAGCGAAAGCCCTACTACGATCATTGAAAATTTCTTTTCCAAACAATTTGGCTTTAAGGCCAGGGAAGAACAACTGGACCTTCTTTTTCGTTTTATCCAGTTCAGCGAACGGCAGGTAGTATTATTTGATGCGCTGGAAGATGCCGCATTCACCGAAGTTCATGATACCTCAGGGGCAGGCACAATAAGGCACCTGGCTACGCAGATCAAACAACAAAAAAAAGAAGAGGAACTTGCCAAAAAACTGAAACAGTTTTCCGTAAGACTTGTGCTTACGGCACATCCCACACAATTTTATCCCGGGCAGGTACTGGGTATCATACATGACCTATCCAAGTCGCTCGCCAATAATGATGCGAGTCTTACCAATATTTACCTGCAGCAACTAGGTAAAACACCTTTTCTGAAAAAACAAAAACCTACCCCTTACGATGAAGCCGTAAGCCTGATCTGGTACCTGGAGAATGTGTTTTATGCAGCTTCCGGGCGTATCGTATCCTACCTGAAAAGCCAGTTTCCCGATGCGGTACATGACCAGCATGCGCTGATAAATATGGGCTTCTGGCCGGGTGGTGACCGGGATGGTAATCCTTTTGTGGACACAGCGACCACACTGAAAGTAGCGGATGCACTTCGTGGCAGTATCATTAAATGTTATTACTTAGACATTCGCAGGCTCAAGCGCAGGCTCACCTTTAAAGGTATCGATCCGATTTTGAATGAGTTGGAAAAAAAGTTATACGACAATATATTTATACCGGACCATCGTACCCTGGTGACCCAGGCAGAACT
>JAKFCK010000607.1:0-2159 GCA_036676685.1 Chitinophagaceae bacterium
TGTCCCGGCTGAATTATCAGTTTCTCCAAGTGCCATTACTTTTCCAGCCGAAGGGGGAACATCCGATATAACAATATCATCTAACGCATCGTGGAGCGTCAATAACCCCCTTTCTTCGTGGTTTCAAATAGATAAAACAACGGGCAGCAGCGGCAGCGCCACAATTCACTTAACAACCTTAGGCCAAAACGGTACAGGTGCAAGCCGCTCAGGCTGGTTGGATATCACCTCATCAAACGGCCAGAACAGGCGGGTAAAGATTACTCAACCGCCTACCATATACCCGTCTTATAACACAAGCCCCAAAGCACCCGATGCAAACGGTATGAGCAGCACGGCCGTGCAACTGGCGGCAAAAATGCATATGGGAATAAATATTGGCAATACTATGGAATCACCGATCGAAGGTGAGTGGAATAGTAAAATAACCGAATCGTATGTGAAATTTGTAAAACAAACAGGTTTCAATGCTGTACGTATTCCCTGTAACTGGGTTTGGAGTCATTTAAGCGATCCGTCAAAAGCGAAAATTGACCCTGCGTGGCTTAACCGGGTGAAAGAAGTGGTTGGATGGTGTGTGGCAAATGATATGTATGTGATGCTGAATGCTCACGGCGATAATGGCTGGCTGGAACGTAATGTCAGTTTGGCAAAGAAAGATTCCATTAATGCGATGCTAAAGGCGATTTGGGAGCAGATCGCTACAACCATGCGTGATTTTGATGAGCACCTTCTATTTGCCGGCACCAATGAACCTTCGGTTGACAATGCCGGGCAGATGGCCATACTGAATAGTTATCATGAAACATTCATCAAGGCAGTTCGCTCTACCGGAGGCAGGAACAGTAACCGGGTGCTGGTGGTGCAGGGGCCTTCAACTGACATTATTAAAACTTCTCAGCTGATGACTCCGACTACGCTTCCTCACGACCCGGTACCTAATCGTTTGATGCTTGAGGTACATTTTTATGGGCCTTGGCATTTTAATCTGGTAAACGATGGAGAATATAATCCGGACACCAAAGCGAGTTACTACTGGGGGGCTGGAAATCATTCTACTATTGAGCCAGAGCGCAACGCCCCAGATGGAGAAGAGGCTGAGCTTATGGTAGAAATCGGAAAGATAAAAAAGTTTGTTGATGCAGGTATCCCTGTTGTACTGGGTGAATATGGAACCTGGAGGCGGACTGCCGAGCATAACAGGCCTGTTCCTCTGGATACGGAGATGCACAACAAGTCTGTGGATGCCTGGTTAACTTTTGTGACTAAAACGCTTAAAGCCAATGGTGTTGTACCATTCTGGTGGGAGATAGGTTTTGCTTTAGACAGAGCTAATAATGTGGTAAAGGATCAGGCTATGTTAGATGCTATTAAAGCAGGATATCAGTAAAAAGTAATCCCTAACCCCTCCTAAAAACAAGGAGGGGTTAGGGGTGCCACAACAGTTATCACAAACATTCATTTTTAAATAATGATCAAAACTTTTTTATCCTGCATTGCGCTTTCGAGTTGCCTGTTTGTTTCAAATAATGTTGGTGCACAACAAGCAACCAATCCTATCATTTTTGCTGATGTTCCTGATATGTCGATGATGCGTGTGGGCGATACTTACTACATGAGCAGTACCACCATGCATATGAGCCCCGGAGTGCCGGTTATGAAGTCGAAGGATCTTGTAAACTGGCAATTGGTTAGCTATGCTTATGATACCCTTGCCAACATGGACGAACTAAATCTGACCAATGGCAAAAATTCTTACGGACTTGGTTCATGGGCAAGCAGCATCCGTTATCATAACAAAACATTTTATGTAACCACGTTTGCAGCAACCACTAATAAAACGCATATCTACAGTACAAAAAATATTGAGAAAGGCCCATGGAAGTCCGTTTCATTTTCACCATGTGTTGGCGATCATTCCTTGTTTTTTGATGATGATGGAAAAGTGTACCTGATCTACGGAGGCGGCAAACTAAACCTCCTGGAGTTAAATGAAAATGTAACCGGTGTAAAGGAAAATGGCATCAGCCAGGTAGCTATTGAAAATGCCAGCGCACCAAGTATGCCGGAAGGGAAGACAGGTGGCCTGGGTGCAGAAGGTTCGCACTTGTTTAAAGTAAAGGGCAAGTATTACCTGTTTAATATCACATGGCCTCCCG
>JAKFCK010000608.1:0-4565 GCA_036676685.1 Chitinophagaceae bacterium
ATTTCACTATTCACTATTCACCATTCACCATTCACCATTCACCGCTCTCAACTCCCATGACTACACTCATGTTTTCCAGTGATCGTGGTCAAAAAAAGGGCATTCCCGGCAATCTATTTTTATAGTACGTTTTTTTATTATTTACTATTAAATGATGTTGTCATGGAAAAGCTACGTACTCTCCGGTTGAAATATTTGTTAATTGCGGCGTTGAGCTTTGTATTGGCTTTGCCTGCATTTGCACAAAATTTACTTAATCCTGCCACCCAACCACAATTCGTCAACCCCCTGCCGGTTCCCGGTGTAATCGATGCACGAAACGGGGGCGTATTTAACATGGATATCAGCCAGTTTAACCAATGGCTGGGACTGATCGATCCCGTTACTCAGCAGCCGATGCTCACAAAAGTGTGGGGATACAACGGGTCCTACCCCGGCCCTACCATACTGGCGAAAAAAGATGTACCGATCGATGTGTTCTGGCACAATAAACTTGTAAATAGCAACAATGAACCATTGCCACACCTGTTGCCCATAGATCCTACTGTGCATTGGGCTTTGGAGGAGTTCAGCAACTGGCAACAGTATGGTGTGCCGGTTGTAACTCACCTGCATGGAGGTCACACGGAATCTGCAAGCGATGGTTTACCGGATGCCTGGTTTACACCTGGCTTTGCGCTGAAGGGACATGGTTTTGTGAAGGGAGAGACTTCACCCTACCATTACAGTAATTCGCAGGAAGCTGCTACCATCTGGTACCATGATCATGCATTGGGAATTACCCGGCTGAATGTGTATGCCGGGCTAGCCGGGTATTATTTACTTACCGACAACAATGAAATGAATTTACAAAACAGCGGTAAGTTGCCTGCTGCGCCTTATGACCTTGGGCTGGCTATCCAGGACCGGATGTTTACCAGCGATGGACAGTTATTTTATCCATCAGACAATGGAGATGAATCGGGCGACGAAGGTGATGAACATCCGACTATTCACCCGGAGTTTTTTGGAGATTTTATTTTGGTGAACGGTGTCACATGGCCGGTTTTGGAAGTAGAGCCCCGGCAATATCGTTTCCGCGTGCTTAATGGTTCTGATTCCAGGTTTTATGATCTATCCTTATCCGGCAACCAATTGATTCAACAGATCGGCACGGATAACGGTTTCCTGGCATCGCCGGTTACTTTAAGCCAATTGCTTATCGGGCCGGGGGAACGCAAGGATATTATTATTGATTTTTCCCAACCATCATTATGGGGGCAAACGATCATCCTTCGCAACAATGCCAAAACACCTTTTCCCAAAGGATCTGCCGTAGACCCAAAAACCACGGGCCGCATTATGGCTTTCCGGGTGAATAAACCAATTGATGTGAATTACCCGCTCACTTATGTGCCGGCTACTTTGCGGCCACCTGTTGTTCCTTTGCAGACAACTTTGCCTGCACGCAAACTTATATTGTTTGAAGCCGAAGATGAATATGGGCGCCTGAAACCTATGTTAGGCACAGTGGAAAATGGCGTGATGGAATTTCACGACCCGGTTACTGAAAATCCTATGCTAAACAGTACCGAGATCTGGGAGATGTATAACGCCACAGAAGACGCACACCCGATCCACCTGCACATGGTAAGTTCTCAACTGCTAAGCCGGCAGAAATTTATGGCCAACGTGGATGAGCATACAGGAGCAGCAACTGATATCAGGCTGCTGGGCCAACCCAAACCACCTGCCGCAGATGAGCAGGCATGGAAGGATACCTGGATAATGTACCCCGGTGAGGTCACCAGGCTTATAGCAAAATTTGACATGGAAGGTTTATATGCCTGGCATTGCCATATTCTTTCACACGAAGATCATGAAATGATGCGCCCGTATTATGTTGGGCAAATGGAAGAGATGCTGACTGCCGGTAAACGCCCGGTGAATGCGACCCCTGAACTGGAAAGCCAGTTGCAGTTGCAGGCTGTTCCAAACCCATTCAGTACAAGGTTCACCATACGGTTTCAGCTACCTGCACAGGCCATGGTTGCAGTAAATATGTACGATGCCAAAGGTTTGCTGGTAAAAAAAGTGCAAAACGGATCGATGAGCAAAGGTTCGCAGCAGTTGAATGTTGATGGTATAAATATGGCTAACGGTGTTTACTACTGCGAAGTGATCATTAACAATCAAAGAATAATGCGGAAAATGATCCTGCAGAAATAAGGTGATCGGTGGACGGTGGAGGATGGATAATTTGATGATTTGGTGATTTGATGATTTGATAATGGAGGGAATGGGAGGTAAAAGGAAATAAGCGATAGGCAACAAGCAACAGGCAATAAGCAACACGCAATAGGCAATAAGCAATAAACAACAGGCATTCTATAGACTTATAAATTGCTTTAAGAGTTGTTAATTTTCAATAATGGTGAATGACCACTGAAGGTTCCCTGGCGGTTTAGTATAATGAGGGAAGTTTAGTTGTGTATGGCGCATTTATTGCGAACAGTTAGAAAAAAGAAATTCAAATGATGCGCAGGTTCAATATCCATTTTGTGATCTTCCTTACCATGCTGGTGGTTTTGAACAGCGCGTGCAAGAGCAGCAAGGTGAATACCGCTACAAATGAAGCGGGAATTCAAGAGGCCATGGACAGCAGTCGTTGGGTGTTTACCGTAGACCAGGTGATACCCTTATATGGCCGCACCCGGCAGCCGAATGGGGAATATACTGTGCGGTACAACGGACAGAAACTCGAAGTGTACCTTCCCTATTTCGGGCGTGCCACTTCGGGCGTGGATGTGTACACCGGCCGTGGCCCGCTGGATTTTTCTACGGAAAACCCTGCTATAACACAGGAGCAAACCAAACCAGGGGAATGGCGGATCCAGTTAAGACCTGATATTCGTGAAGTTCAAATCATGGACTTCACTTTTTTCGCAAACGGCACGGCCCATCTTGCTGTTCGGCTCAACAGCCGCAGCGCAATTAGTTACCGGGGAAATGTGCAACCGCTGAGGGTTCAATAAGCGGGTTATAAAAATTGTCCGGCAAGCCGGGGATTTTCGGTGGAATTTATTTCACATAAACGGCTCGTAATGTTGAGACCTGCGGCCGCGGAAAGTTTTCTTGCATCACATTTTTTATCCTTTCAGGTTATGTAAAAGTCACCCCCGCCTATCAATACTTCGCAGGGAAAGTGAGAAGGAGCTATAAAAAAAAGCCGGGTTTGCCCCGGCTGTTTTATTGATATTTAAAAAAATTATTTTGCGGCAGGCGGCATCATTTTCATCATCTCCCGCATTTCCATAAACGCCCAGTGTTCTATAGCTTTGTTGTCGTTATTAAATTTTACAAGTTCAATAGCCGACATATTATAAGGCCCGGCAGGCATACCCATCGAGCCATCGCTCGTGCCGGAATACCTCATCCAGGCGTACACATAATCACCACTTACAACCTGGTCGAGGGTCTCTGTTTTTGCGTCTTTTATTTTTGCGTGCATGGCTACGATCATAGCCTTCAGGCTGTCACGGCCCTTCACATCCTTCATATCGCCATGGTCCACAAAATCTTCGGCTACCACCGCGTCGATCTTACTTACATCACCTGTTTGAAATGCATTGGAAACAGTATTAAAGGCATCCAGCTTCGCTTTATCAGCAGCGTTCATTTCGTTTTCCACAGATTTATTGTCAGTAGTGGTTGCTGTGCTGTCCTTTTTGTCGCCGCAAGACATCATAACAAACAGGCCGGAGCTGAGGACCAGGATAAGTAGTTTTTTCATGTTTTAAGTTTTTTAGGCAAACAAAATAGAAAATTTTTGTATGAGTTCAAATCTTTTACATGAGTACTTCCGGGGGGAGGATGGGCAGTTGTGGGCGAACAGGTTGTTGGTTGTCGGGCGCGGGTTGACGGGTAAAAGGGTTGGGGGTTGATGGTTAGGGTTAACGGGTTACGGTTCTCACGATATGGAATACAATAATCCTGAACCCAAGGTTCAATTACAGACCAGCTGATTTTCACCATTCACCATTCACCCATTCACCCATTCACCCATTCACCCATTCACCATTAAGATCCTCAAAACATCTCCTCCTGTTCAGCATAAATATTAAAACTTTTGCGATGGTATTTACAGATGCCGTTCTGTTCAATGGCCAGGCGATGTTCTGCGGTGCCATACCCCTTATTGGTGTGCCATCCATAGTAAGTGTATTCCTGGTGAATGCTGCGCATATATTCATCCCGGTAAGTTTTTGCCAGGATGCTGGCAGCGGCGATGGAAGCATATATCCCGTCTCCTTTGATTATGCAATGATGGGCAACTCCCCGGTAGGTTTTGAAGCGGTTACCGTCTATCAGCAGGCATTCCGGGCGGGTGGAGAGCTGTTTTATGGCCAGGTGCATTGCTTTGAATGATGCCTGTAATATATTAATCTGGTCGATATCATCATTGTCTACGGAGGCAACCGCATAACAAATACTTTCTTTTTCTATAACCGGCCTCAGCAGGTCCCTTGTTTTTTCATTAAGCTGTTTGCTGTCATTGAGTAACGGATGAAAAAAATCTTTGGGGA
>JAKFCK010000609.1:0-4615 GCA_036676685.1 Chitinophagaceae bacterium
GATAAAACTGCTGCTGCCGCACTCAAAGCAAAAGCATTGCTATACTGGGCAAGCCCTCAAATTAATCCTGCTAATGAAACTTCACGCTGGCAGGCAGCTTTTGATGCATGCAAACAAGCTTATGATCTTGCTTTGGCCAATGGCAAAAAGCTTTTGAATAATTATGGAGCAATTTTCCAAACGGAGGGTTCAGCAAATACGGAAGCTCTCATTGTAAGATCTTATTCAAGTTCTGTTGCCAAACGAGGCCACGGTGTAGAATCACGTTCACGACCTTTATCTGAAGGAGGATCTCCAACGGATGTGTATTATGCAAGTCAATTGTTGTTAAATGCATACACCATGAAAGATGGAACTCCTATCACCAATGCAGGTAGTAATTATGACGCCCTTCTGTTTTGGAAAGACAGAGATCCTCGTTTTGAAGCTACCATTGCCTACAATGGAAGTGTTTGGAAATTGAGTGGAGTGAACGGAAGAAAACAATGGACATATGTCAATGCTCTTGGAGAAACAGGTAACAGGGGAGTATACGGTAAAAAGTTCACCAGTCCTGATCTGGCAAAAGAATCTGTTCCTTATAGCAATGATTTTGGGGGAAGTGGCATGGACTGGATTGAATTAAGATTAGCAGAACTGATGCTGGACTATGCCGAAGCTGCTAACGAAATTGGAAACACAACAGTTGCGAAAGATATGATTCGATTAATAAGGGAACGTGCAGGTATGATTGCCGGTGCTGACGATTATGGTTTGGGTTTAGCAACTTCTGTAGACGAAATGCGTGATTTAATTTTAAATGAAAGAATGGTTGAATTAAGTTTCGAAGGCAAACGAAATGATGATTTAAGAAGAACCAGACGTTTCCATTTGTTATCGGGCCAGTTGGCTGGGTTACAGGTAACCTTAAAACAAACAGCCTATAAAAACCAATTGGAAGCAATTGTAAATACAGTAACCGGAGAACGATACAGAGATCGTTTAGATATGAATAATAGGGACACAGTTAATAAGTATTTTCTTCACGCATTAGTCGTGCCTGGAGGAACAACAGCCTTTAACGTGTCAGAGACATACTATTTCTATTCACTATCGAATCAATTCCTTTTTTCAACTCCATTGCTTGAACAAACAATTGGATGGGAAGGAGGAACTTTTGATCCATTGGCAAATTGATATTTAAATCATTGAAATAATTTAAAATGAAACAATCAAATAACAGGCTGCTTATTTTATTATTACGAACGGCACGGGTTGTTACGGGTTTAAAAAGGAGGGGGGCGCTTTTAAATTGATCGACAATTTCCCCGTATTTTGATTTTTTAATGAGCCTTGGAGGAGAGGCTTCCTGCCAGGCTGATAGGTTAGTTCCTATACCCAGTTCAATTATTCTTGCCACCATAAAACAAAAAATCCCCTTCTTTCGAAAGGGATTTTGAATATGAATACTGTGATATGGTTTATGGAAAAATACCCAGCTCAGCATAACTCGTCGCTACTTTATTGATCGCACTTACGTACGCAGCTGTGCGCATATCAGGAATTGCGGGATTGCTTTTCCAGATGTGTACGATCTCCCTTGTGGCGGTGATCATGGTTTCTTCAAGGCCGCTATGCACCAATTCGATTTCATCCGCACCATGCTGGATGATATCGCGGTCCTTCGCACTTACTTTTTTCCCGGTGAGGCTTTCTATCTGCCCGAGTATCTGGCTGTTCTGGTTTTCTGTAAAACGTTTTTCCATACGGCCATAACGTACATGGCTAAGGTTTTTCAGCCACTCAAAATAACTAACCGTAACACCACCGGCATTCAGGTACATGTCCGGCACACATAATATTCCTTTTTGAATAAACACCTCATCAGCTTCAGGTGTGCAGGGCCCATTGGCCGCTTCGCCGATGATCTTTGCTTTTACCCTTTGGGCATTATCCCCGTTGATCACGTTCTCTAATGCTGCAGGAATCAGTATATCGCATTCCAATTCCAGTGCATCAGTCGTTTTTTCCAGGTTGGTGGCACCCGGGAAATTCAGGATTGAACCGGTAGCTTTCCTGTGTTGAAAAACTTCTTCTTCATTCAGCCCGTTGGCATTGTAAATAGCGCCTTCATATTCTGCAAGGGCCGTTACAATAGCACCTGCCTCGCGAAAAAATTTGGCTGAATGGTATCCAACATTACCTAATCCCTGCACCACTACCGTTTTGCCTACTATGCCTACAGGTAATCCTTGTTTTTCCATCATGTCCGGCATATCACATACCTCGCGGATACCGAAGAAAACACCAAGGCCGGTTGCTTCCTTGCGGCCGCGAACGCCACCCTGGGTTACAGGTTTGCCGGTTACACAACCCGCTGCATCGATCTCTCCTGGTTTTAATGAAGCGTAGGTATCCACGATCCAGGCCATTTCTCTTTCACCGGTACCATAATCAGGTGCGGGAACGTCAATGCCGGGGACGATAAAATTTTTCTTTACCAGTTCACTGGTGTAACGACGGGTAATTTTTTCCAGCTCGTAAACACTATAATTGCGTGGGTTGATCTTGATACCGCCTTTGGCTCCGCCGAAAGGCACATTTACAATCGCACATTTATAGGTCATTAATGCGGCGAGGGCCATTACTTCGTCCTGGTTCACTTCGTCACTGAAACGGATACCGCCTTTGCAGGGTGATTTGTGTTGGCTGTGTTGTACACGGTAAGCCTCAATTACTTCAATACTCTCGTCGTCTCTTTTTACGGGGAAACGCATCTGGTACACGCTGTTGCATGCCTTGATCTGTTCTAAAATTCCTGGGTCAAATTTGGTAAAAGCTGCTGCTTTATCAAAGCTTCTTTCCACACTTTGAAAAAAGCTATACGGCTGTTGTGACATATGGTTGGTTTTTATTAATAAATAGGGATGGCTCCCTGCAATCTTTTCTTTGTCAGTTCTGAGTTGTCAAAAATCGAATAATTTCATGGTGATCTCTACACTTCAACGAGTTTGCTACTCACTACTCATAACTCTCAACTCTCAATTCTCAACTCTCAATTCTCTTCCCTCCTTTTCCAGCTTCCTCACTTTCCTATCCACACTCATTACATATAGGAACAACCCGATAAGTATCATCAGGCACACGGCTACTACGACGTATATTTTTCCGTTGCTGCGCATGGTATCTGCCATTTCCACCTTGTCCTGGGCAAAGGCGACTGTACCGGTTATTAAAAGCATAACGGCGAACAATACACGAACAGCAGATTTTGTTATAAGTTTAGTATTCATTTTATCCATCTTTTCAAAGTAATGATGACGGGTTTGGTTGGTCGTTAATGTCAGAAGCCTACGGCAGTAGTGCTTTATCCCTGATCAATTCTATCCTTATCTTAAGCGTGGCGATCCATACGCCAAGCAATGTCCATCCTATAATTGCCGGGTAAAAAACCATTCTCAGCCTGCTGTCAATATCATTAAAATTCAGCGCAGGGTTTCCACTTTCACTGCCCGGTGCTCCCGGGTGCAGGCTGCCCACCATCCTTGGAATTATCCAGATGCTGGGAAACAACATGGCAAATGCAAAAATGTTATATACCGCACTGACCCGGGCCCGCTTATCCAGGTCAGTAAACGATCCCCGGAGTACAAAGTAAGCCCCGTAGATAAGGATGGCGATCGCGGCCCCAATAAGTTTAGGTTCCTTCAGGATGCCGGCAAGACTTTGGCCCTGGTCCGTAACCCATGTATAATTGGCCCACAGTGCTCCCGTGGCATAACCTAATACACCAAACAAGGTACCTACTGCGGCAAAATTCTTTGCAAAAACGTCGTAACGGTAATTAGTAGCATTTAAATATTTGATACTATAAACAAAACTCACAATGAAAAGGATCATCATCGCGAACCACATGCACACATGAAAATAAAGATTACGAATGGTCTCATTCAGGATGAAGAGACGAGGAACTTCCAGTAAAAATCCGCCGACAATTGTGTAAATCAGTAGAATAAAGGATAATATTTTCCACCAGCTTTTTTGCACTGATACTCACTTGTTTGATTAGTGGCGCAAAGTTATGGGAAACCAATTCAAATAAACTTTCCTTTTACAGGTAAAATTTTACTATCCTGCCATTATTTGTGTTGGTGCGATTGTTACAGCTATGACTTGGTTGATCCGTTGAATCCCCATATTAAAGAAAGGATCTTTTAAAAACGGGTGCTTTTCTGCCTTTGGTTGATTGTTCAAATGCAAAAGCGAAGCCCAGCAAAGCAGGTTCACTATATGGCAATCCAAAAAAGGAAAACCCCACCGGCAGATCATATATCATTCCCGCTGGCACCGTGATATGCGGGTAACCGCTGGCGGCAGCCGGTTGGGTAAGAAATACGCTTCCCCAGCGATCGCCATAGATCATATCTATGCTGCAGGCCGGCCCCATGGTGAGGCCACATATAGCATCCAGCTTATTTATTTGAATCACCTCATCAAGCAGTTTTTTTGTGCCTTCGTGGTTTTTCTTCAAAACTTCCTGGTACGCCGCAGTTGACAGTCCTTGTTTTGCCTCGCTGCTTTCCAGAATTTCCTGTTTAAAATAGGGCATGGCTGTATCTTCATTTTGTTTATTGAA